>JAWQFQ010000169.1:6142-20401 GCA_035967975.1 Scytonema sp. PMC 1070.18 | reverse complement strand
CACGAGTAATCGTAGAGAAGGTTGTCCTGTTTTGTCATGGTTTCCCCTAACCCTCTTCAGTCACGGCTAAACAATCCAAGTAGAGGACCAAGAATCAAACCAAACACAAAGCCCCCGATATGTGCCCAGTAAGCAACTCCACCTGTTTCTACACTCATGCTGGCAGCTGCTTGCAAACTAGCAATACCGGATATGACATTCTGTATAACGAAAATGCCTATCATTACCAGTGCGGGAACTCTAATTGTGGTAATGAAAAAACCTAAGAAGACTAATGTTGTCACCCCAGCCTGGGGAAAACGGAGAATGTATGCACCCAAAACCCCAGAAATGGCTCCGCTTGCACCTAGGGAAGGAATGACAGACTGTATACCTACCAACCATTGGCACAAAGCTGCTAAAGCACCACAACCTAGATAAAAAACTACATATTTAAGATGACCCAAGCGGTCTTCAATATTATTGCCAAAAACCCACAGGAACACCATATTTGAAATAAGGTGCCACCAACCGCCGTGTAAAAATTGGGATGTAAACAAAGTTGCCCACTCAGGTACTGGTTGATTGACTGGCACACCAGCAAAACTAGCGGTGAGTTGTTGTGGTACCACTGCGTATAGCTGAAAAAACTGTTCTAACTGCTCATCTGGCAAACGGACTTCATGAAGAAATACTAGGACGTTTATACCAATCAACCCATAGGTAATAAATGGGGTTATTCGTGTCGGGTTTTCGTCGTACAGGGGAAACACAGATGTTTTTCCTAATGATTGACTACCTGCACTATAGCTTGAAGGGTAAGCTGTTGCTCAATCAAAGGGTTTTTTCTATGTTAGTTGCGATTAGCGATCGGAGCTTATAAAAGCTGATAGCTGATAGCTAAGGTGCTGAATGCTTAACTACCATACCATGATTCTTCTTTAGGTTTGTCGCTAAACAGACCTAGTAATGGACCAAGAATTGCCCCAAAGATAAAACCACCGGCATGGGCCCAGTAGGCAATACCACCACTTTCCATGCCAATATTAGTAGGTGCATCTAAACTGGCGACCCCATATAAAGCTTGTTGAGCAAACCAAAATCCAAGAAAAAAGAATGCTGGGACGCGAAATGTGGGGAAGAAAAATCCTAAGGGAATGATACCGAGAACTTCTGCTTTAGGAAATCTAATAATGTATGCCCCCATGACGCCAGCAATAGCACCACTTGCACCTAAAGAAGGAATTGAGGAATTTTGTGCAAAGTACCACTGACATAACGAAGCCAGGACACCACAACTCAAATAGAAGAATAAATACTTGGCGTGACCCAATTTATCTTCAACATTGTTGCCAAAAATCCACAAAAACAGCATATTACCGCCTAAGTGCAATAAACCACCGTGGAGAAATTGGGATGTAATGAGGGTTACCCATTCTGGTACTGGTTGATTTACGGAAATACCTGAAAAGCTAGCTGTGAGTTCTCGTGGTACTACAGCCGCAAGGTGTAAAAAGCCATCCAATTCTACCGGGGGAAGACTTACTTCAAACAAAAAAGCTAAAACATTAGCAGCAACCAGCCCATAAGTCACATAGGGCGTAATTGTTGTGGGATTGTTATCTTTAATGGGAACCACAAGCGTTTTTCCTGATTTTTAAGAAACCAGCCTCAAGATACCTGATTTTCCCTGATTTTTCTTCTAACCTGTGGAGGTTTTTGAAGGAAAGGGTATGGGGGGGTAGGGTGACCGGGTGTAGGGTTTCTTTAAGAAATCGAGTTTGGAGAGCCCCTCGCGACTTTTAACTGAACTGTATTGCCCTATACCCTACACCCCACACCCCACACCCTTCTTAATACACTTTCATCGCCCGTTGCATTTCCCGTTGGTCTTGGCGTCGTTTCATATCTTCACGCTTGTCGTGAACCTTTTTACCTTTAGCAAGGGCGATACTCACTTTTACCAAGCCGCGCTTGAAGTACATCTTGAGAGGTACTAAGGTTAAACCTTGCTGTTCCACCTTACCAATCAGCTTGCGAATTTCCTGGCGATGCAGCAGCAGCTTGCGTGTTCGGCGGGGTTCATGGTTGAAATATTGTCCGCTGGCGTTGTAAGGGGAGACGTGGGCGTTAATCAGCCATGCTTCTCCATTCCGGATTAAGGCATACCCATCTTGGAGATTAACTTTACCCGCACGGATTGACTTAACCTCGGTACCTGTCAACTGGATTCCAGCTTCATAGGTTTCGAGAATTTCGTATAAATAACGGGCTTGACGATTGTCGGTAATAACTTTGTAACCTTCGCTCTTGTCACTCATCTAAAACTTTACTGACGTACAGTGTGTCAAAAGAATATAGTATACGTTTGCTTGGTAGTTGACATCGAAATGTTAAATGATCATAAATATTTGAATGATAGAGTTGTCTTATTCTCCTAATTTTAGCTTTTTTTCTGCTGATTTACGGTAATTGGATTGTTAATTAATTTTTCCTTGTCCTCGCAGCTTATTTCAACTCAAATATCACCCTTTATTCATATAAATAGTTGGGCTGAAGAATTAAGAGATAAAAACTCATCAGTCACCTCTGACTTCTGAAAATTTTAGAGTATTTGTATATATCTTGAGCGTGACTTTAGATATTGCTTATTTTATAGCTCCAGATTGATTTTGTTTGCATATGAACTGGATAAAGTGGTGAAAGTACGCGAAAGGGACAAGGAATTAACTTATGAAACGTAAATTAACAACAGCAATAGGAGCTAGCGTTATTGGCTTGAGCGCGGCTATTATGCCTTTCACATTGACCAGCACACCCGTTTCTGCTCAGGTAACTCAGCCTGATACTGCTGCTCCTGGAGTTTACGATCGCGATGTCTATGGTTACGAAAGAAATGATTTTGACTGGGGTTGGTTGGGATTACTCGGTCTTTTGGGTTTAGCTGGTTTAGCTGGTAGAGGAGGACGTCACGATCGCAACGAAGCAACCCGTTATCGCGATCCCAACAGCACTGTTGGTAGCTCCAGTTACAGAGAATAATCGGTGTCTCCATCTAGCGCCTATATATTAAGGAAGAAACGAGGTGCTGTTTCATTTTGTGACAAGTAATGAATGGGAAGAAAAAAGCCTTAGATGAAATTTCTAAGGCTTTCTTCGCTAGAGATATTAGGAAAGTAAGCAAGTACTCAACCACATTAATTTCGACAGGTACCAAGAAACCTGGTTTGGAGGAGAACGCGACTATCAAATTTGACTTTTTACTTTTGCCTGATTGTACTAGCTAGCTGCAGGTTTGGGATTGGGAGAACGTTGTTGAGTTTTGTTTAATGGTAATGGTCTGTAATAGCTAGCGACTAGAGCAACCATCAACCACCATACAGTATTGACTTCTGGACGATACCAAACAGTATCGACTAAGCCGTGGGCTAGCATACCAGCAATAGAAGCGATCGCCCCAATCAACCAAAATCCGTCTACACTCTGCAATTCTCTCAACCGTCGCAATTCCAGAAAAGCTGTATTAAAAATGACAACAAGTAACCAAAGAAAGCAGGCTAAACCAATAAACCCAAGTTCCACAACGTGCTCTAAGAAAACAGAATAAGCACTCAAAGCACTGTAACGGGGAATTTGGTAAAGGGGGTAAATTTTATTAAAAGCGTTGTGACCGGGTCCGATCCCAATCCATGGGTAATCTTGAACCATTTTCAAAGCACCAGCCCAAACATTCTTACGAAAGTTATTACTGCTATCTTTTCTATCAGCAAAAATACTGAAAACACGTTCCCTTACTGGCTCAACAAATATCACTGCAAATACTAAAGACCCAACTAAGCCTCCCAAAAGAATCCACGGTGACCAAGTTCGCCAGAAAGGGGGCATACGCAAGCTCCACCAATAGTACAACAATCCTAGCAGAGCGATCGCGGAGACCACCAAACCAATCCAACCACCACGACTAAAAGTGAGAATCAAACAGCTACCATTAACGATAAATATTGTCAATGCCAAAGCCTTCTTAAACCAGCTTTGCCATGCAAAAATGGCAACACAGCTTAAAATCATCGCAGGTAGTAGATAGCCAGCTAGCAAGTTGGGATTGCCCAAATAACTGTAAACCCTCGTCGTTTTTGACAAAGGAGATTCTGGGTCAACCCAAGTTGCCAGCTGGCGAGCTCCAAAAAACCATTGCCTTAACCCATATATACTCACAATGAGAGATACGTGCAAGTACAGCCCAACCAACCAATATCGAAAGCGAGGTAACTTGAGCACTCTGGCACAAAGAGCGAACAGTAGCAAGTAGAGCGTGAAAGTTCTCAAATCAATCAACGCCGCTTTCTTTACAGGTGATAGTGCTGTAGCAATCACAGCAATTCCCCAATAGAGCAACACCAGCAAATGAATGGGAGTAACACCAGGAGCATGAGGTGAAGCTGTTTCATCAGATATAGTCAACAGCAGCCAAAATCCCACACCAGCTATCAATAACAGCCCCAATAGGGGATTTGGTACAAAAGGTGCAAGACCATAAACTAGGCTGAGTAAAGCAGCTGCTATTGTCTCTCCCCACTGCATCAGAATGCTGCTTTGTCTCCAGGATCGCAACAACCCGACAACAGAGCGATGCAGATAACTGGTGGCAAGATATTCTTTCAAGGGTAGATAGGATAAAGTGAATCGTTGCCAAACTAAATTCATGCTATGAACAAGTACTCCCGCGCAGAACTTCGACTTAATGATAATCTGGGTATTCTCAAAAGTGTACGACGCACAGAGCAAATGTAAGTTGCAAGTTGTTAGTCATGAGATCACTCCCTACTCTTCACTCCTCAGTTTCAAGTCACTGACTACCTCCATTGTGCTTGAAGGCATTAATGGTAGGCTGAGTACATAGCGGTATCCTGATTCTGATGAACCTTGGATAAAGATTTGCCCACCGTGCAATTCTGCTAAATGGCAACTTAATAATAAACCTAAACTTTCGCGAGATAAATTGCCCTTTTGCTTAGTTGAATTTATACCAGGCAAAATAGAAACTACATCCGACTTATCCAAATCTAACTCATCTAAAGTCTCCGTGGCGACTGAGCTGCTGTCTAATTCTTCCTGGTGTTCAAAAGTACCACTATCTGTTGAGTCATTAGTCGTCAGATCCAGCATTGGCACTAAATTTTTGAGGCGAAGGAATGGATCGACCTCTGTTATACCATCGCCCAGCCACGGATGAGATACCCAAACTGTGATGTTGAGCATCTCCTCTTTGTAAGAAACATGAATACGAACAATACTACCTGTTGCCGAAAGTTGAATGACACTAAAAACTAAGTGGTATAAAATTTGTCTTACCTTGTCTTTATCCAAAGGCACGATTCGATTACGTCCTGGTTCTATCGACAGGCGAATATCTTGCTCGCGACGATTAGCCACTTCGTCTAGAGTGTTGATAGCTTGTTGACACAGCATTTCAATGTCTACAGGAGCTAGATTCAACACTGTTGGATTCTCATCCATTGTTCCTAGTTCGGAAATTTCGTTGACTAAAGAGAGTAGATACCGACCACTATGTTGAATAATCTCTAAATACTCTCTTTGCTTAGTTGTCAATGGACCATAAATCTCACGTCCTAAAACACTAGCCATGCCAAGCACAGACGTTAAAGGCGTACGCAATTCCTGAGTTAATTGCCCCAACAATTCCAGTTTTAATTGATTGGTTGGAACTAACTCTTTCTGAAAAGCTGTTGGAGTAATTCTAATTTCACTTGTGCTAGTGTCCTTGAATGACCAACGCTCAGCACTCATAGGAATGCTACTATCTGAGCTTGCTTGTAGCAATCGGTTGCGCTCAAATTCACTCATACTCCAACGAGCTATGATTTGCAAAAACTCAATGTCTCTATTTGTAAATTTGCGCGGAATCAAATCCATAACTGCTAAAGCACCTAAACAATGCCCTGCAGCATCAATGAGTGGTGCTCCTAAGTAAGCACGTATCCCGTACTCCTGTACCAATTTACTGTACACAGAACGTTCTGCACCTGTCAGTTGATTTGTATCATTTATAACAACTGTTTGGACGGTTTCCACAACCTTAGTGCAAAAAGATTCCCACCGTAATAGTTGTCGGCTTTGCGCTAACTGATTCATAAGTCCTAGCCGGGATAAACCAACCGCTGATTTGAACCAATGGCGTTCTTGATCCACAAATCCCAACAGGCAAATTTGTGCCTCCAAAAAGTGGGCAGCAGTTTGAGTGGCTTCTTCAAAAACTGGGATTGTCTCGGCTTGACGCAAACCTAGATCGGACAATGCCTTGAGACGTAGTTGCTCTCTTGTCTCTTGGGAAGCCCAACCGTCCTTAAGTGCAAACAATTTATTTTCAGGCTCTACCATTGCCACCGTTACCTTAATCATCGCTCGATACTGAAATTCAAATAACCACTTGACTGGTTATTTGCTATTCTTCAGCATTCCCCAATTTTGTCTCAGACAAACAAGATTCTAGGAAAAATTTTTTTTACACAGATTTTTAGGGACTTACGGAAATTAGCAAGGTTCAATGTCCCTACCTAGACATGAGTTTTTCCGCTAAATCCTATCCAATCCGGTAGCGAACAACTTTGATTGGAACTACTTCAAATTTTTATATTACTCAGCGTTAGTTTTAGATTTAACTTGGGTATTCTAACTAGAAAGTCTGAAGAATAAAGGATGAAGGATGAAATGCTATAAGACTCCCATTTGATTTTTGAAAAAAACTCAGTCCACCTGAATCTTCTAGAATCCTATAGCAAGATTGCCTATTGCCTATTACTGACATCTAACGGCTGAATACTGACGTGAAAGTTTTCAAGTTTTGGCTGTCCTAATTCGTTTTTTCGTTTAAGTATAATTCTTCCCAATACTATTGGCAAGATTATAAAATGAGAAAACACATTAAAAATTAATAGAAATTTTACCTGTTCTTCATAATGAATATCCGTTCAACTTTCGGATTCAGTCAAAAATAAATTAGCTGCTAAAACCAGCCTTTTGATACTTAATTTTCGGATCGCCCAATGAAGAACACCATGATCAAGGTTCCTTTTGTAGACCTTAAGTTCCAACACCAACCAATTCAACTGCAACTCCAGCAAGCAATTCAGGCTGTTATAGAACAGGGGGATTTTGTTTTAGGACAAGCACTGAAGGATTTTGAAATTGCATTTGCCTCAGCATCAGGGACAGAATATGGGATTGGTGTTGCTTCTGGAACTGATGCGATCGCACTTGGATTACAAGCCTGTGGTATTGGGGAAGGAGATGAGGTCATTTTACCAGCAAACACCTTCGTCGCGACTCTAATTGGGGTGCTACGTGCAGGGGCAAAGCCTATTTTTGTAGATTGCGATCCACACACAGCTTTAATTGATTTAGAAGCAGCAGCACGGGTAGTCACACCTAAAACAAAAGCAATTCTTCCCGTACATCTTTACGGTCAAATGGTATCGCCAAAGCAGTTGTTAGACTTTGCCGAAACTCACAAAGTGCTGATTTTTGAAGATGCAGCACAAGCACACCTAGCTGAAAGAGAAGGCTACCGGGCTGGTTCAGTAGGAATAGCCTCTGCATTTAGTTTTTATCCCAGCAAAAATTTAGGAGCATTTGGTGATGGAGGAATCGTGTTGACACGAGATCCAGATGTCGCCCAAAAAATGAGACGCCTGCGGAATTACGGTGCAGCCCAAAAATATATTCACGTAGAACAAGGTACGAATAGTCGTTTAGACACATTACAAGCAGCAGTATTACATCAAAAATTACCATATTTGTTAAATTGGAATCATCAGCGCCTGCAAGCTGCCCAACAGTACGATATGGAACTCGCGCCCTTAGCAGCAAATGGGATTCTTCCCATACAAAATCAAAGTGGAGAGGGACACATTTATCATCTCTATGTAGTCAAAATAGATGGTTCACGTGCCATAAAACGTCAGCAATTGCAAGAAGCATTGACAGCAGCAGGAATTCAAACTGGTATTCACTACCCAATTCCCTGCCATCTCCAACCTGCATTTACCTACCTAGGCTATCAGATTGGAAATTTCCCTAATGCTGAAATGCTTTCAGAGCAAATCTTGTCGTTACCAATGTACCCTGGGTTGAGCAATAGTCAAGTGCGGGAAGTGGTAGCGGCGATCGCATTAAGTCTGAGCGACACACAACAGAATTTGCTTATATATAGCTAATGGCTAATGGCTAATGGCTAATGGCTAATGGCTAATAGCAATCAGCAATCAGCAATCAGCAATCAGCCATGAACAATTAACAATTAGCAATTAGCCATTAACAATTAACAATTAACAATTAACAATCATGCAAATTCAACGCCAGCTTAAAAAAACAAACTCTTCCCAATTGATAACTCTATCTATCATCGGAATTTTGGTGCTCCTTTATAGTCCTTTGTTGCTGCACTGGTGGGACGGTTGGGTTAATAAAAGTATCAGCATTGAACACGAATATTTCAGCCACGGAATTATTGGCTTACCATTTGCTGCTTACTTGTGTTGGAAAAACCGGACAAGGTGGCAAAGATTACCTAATGACTCCCATCCCTTAGGTGCCATTTTACTGGTCATTGGAGGAATTTTTTACCTAAGTGGAGTGAGTGAATACGTCAATCTTTCCTTTCCCGCAATTTTGACGGGATTGTGCTTTTGGTTCAAAGGAGTTCCTGGCTTTAAATTGCAAAGTTTTCCCCTGCTGTTAGTATTTTTGGCTACACCAACATCCATACCCTATTTGATAACTCCCTACACAATGCCCCTCCAAAGTTTTATTGCTGGTACAGCTGGGTTTATCCTGAGTCAGCTTGGAATGCAAGTCATTGTTGATGGGATAAACATTTATACACAAGGAGGAATTGTAGAAGTTGCGCCCTACTGTGCGGGTCTAAAAATGCTCTTCACAACCATTTACGTCAGCTTGATGTTGCTTTACTGGACAGGTGCTTTATCATCCCGACGCACAACTTTTTGGTTTTTATCTCTAGCTGTTATTATTAGCATCGCTGCCAATATCCTTCGCAACACATTACTGACTTTCTTTCATGGCACAGGTCAAGAAGGGGCTTTCCACTGGCTTCATGACAGTTGGGGTGGAGACCTTTATTCTGCCTTGATGTTGCTGATACTAGTGCCTATCTTAAATAAGCTTGACAGTTATTTTCAAGTTGTGCCGGAAATACAGCAAGAAAGTGAAAGTTAAAATTAGCCATTAGCCATTAGCCATTAGCTATTAACTAATGTAAACTTTTAACTAAGTACCATGAACTTGACTGATGATTTCCTTTTCCAAGTTTCTTAATAAAGGCCAGTTTCCTCAAGTAGTGGCAATTGTGCTACTTTTACTACTGCTGGCTTTAGGGGCTGTTCCGGGATACCTAACAGGACGTTGGGAATGGTGGGAACCACCGAGAATTGTGACTTTGAAAGAATTGAAACAAGTGCGCGAAAAGGGGTTAGCACTTCCCGGTTGGAAAACGATTGAACAACGAGAACAACAAGTCGGAGGACACAAATGGTCGTACCAGCTTGTTCAAAAGCAGGGTAGTCAAATCAAAACTATTCTGCTTTTGTTACCGCAAAACGGACCTAGAGACCAGCCCGAAGTGGAATGGACAGAAATTGATAGTCTTTGGCAGTGGCAAATTGCTCAATTTCGTTCCGCAGAATTTACAGTCGAAGAACCACAAGAGTCGGGCTCGAAAACTGAAGCTAAAGTAGAAGCTAGGTTCTTTCGTGCTGTGGCAAAAGACCAAACTTTTGCAGTTTTGCAATGGTATGCTTCTTCTCTAGGTGGAAGCTCATCACCTTTGAATTGGTTCTTTGCAGATCAATTGGCACAGTGGCACAAGAAGCGTGTCCCTTGGGTTGCTGTCTGTATTGTTTACCCTATGGAACCTTTGGGACAAGTGGAAACAACTTGGAATGAGATGAAGTCAATCGGTCAAACGGTACAGGGTGCATTAATGTCGGGTCCGTTGTAGAGTTGCTGACCGAGATTTTTTTAAGTAGAAAGAGAATAATACGCATTTTTACAAACTACAATGGATACTCGGTTGGCGATTTATTAAAATTCGAGCAGCTCGCAGTAACGATTGTATAGCTCCTAGTTGTAATATGCGTATATTTAACGCCTTGTCTTTTACCGGTCTTTATGTCGGTGTCTCTTTGGTAACAACTGTCCAACCTGTTGTTGCTCAGAATTTACCAACCCAACAAAAATTACCAACGCAACTTCCAGTACCTCCGGGGGGTTCGCCACAAAAAGGACAACCTGTTGAGCAACCTTTACCTTTAATACCGAGCGTAGGTTCTCCAGACGGACAATTTCCTTTACAACCTCCAGTCCCTCCACCTGGAGTACAGCAAGAACCGATTGGTGATGGAACGTCACCTCAATTCAATCGCTACCTTTTGGGACCGGGAGATGTTATCAATGTTTTGGCTCAACGTCCTCCTGGGAAATACCGATTGGGACCGGGAGATGCGATCGCCGTCTCAGTGGTGCGTTTCCCAGATTTGAGTTTTCAAGCGGTAATTAATCCAGAAGGAAACATTGCTATCCCCCTATTGGGAACGGTATCGCTACGAGGCTTGACTTTGGAACAGGCACAAGAGAAGATACGTTCAGGCTTAAATCGTTTTGTTGTCGATCCACTGGTGACATTGTCATTGGTAGCACAGCGTCCGGACCTCAACTTTCAAGCCCAAATCAGCCCTGAGGGTAATATACTAGTGCCGCAAGTGGGAACACTATCGCTACAGGGTTTGACTCTACAAGAAGCGGAAGAAAAAATTCGCTTGGCTTTAAATAAGGTTTTAGTTGAGCCAGATGTCTCAGTATCACTGAACGCTCAACGACCAGTTCAAGTTACTATCAATGGGGAAGTCACTAAGCCAGGAATTTATCCTATTAATACGGCATTACCCCGTGTTGGAGATGCGTTACTCTTAGCAGGGGGTTCTACAATGATGGCTGACCTGCGACAAGTTCAAGTTCGCAGACGCTTAGTTGATGGTTCTGTTGTTTCACAAAATATAGATTTGTATAGTTCACTACAGAATGGTGGCTCAATACCTAACTTACGTTTACAAGACGGTGATGCGATCTTCATACCACGTCGAGAAATTGCTACCGATGATAGTTATGACCAGAATTTAGTAGCTCGCTCAACTTTAGCAGTACCGCAGATTCGAGTCAGAGTTCTAAATTACGCTGGAGGGGGGATTGTCACTGTACCGGTGCCAAATGGGAGTAATTTTGTAGACGTTTTATCAGGAATTAACACTGATTCTGCTAATCTCAGTGAGATTGCTTTAATTCGCTTTGACCCAGAAAGAGGTCGAGCAGTCAGACAAACACTGAATGCTAAAAAAGCACTTGCAGGGGATGTGTCACAGAATGTACCGCTTCAAGATAACGATATTATCGTTGTAGGTCGAAGCTTAATTGCTAGAATTTCTAACACTCTCAGTACTATTACCCGCCCCTTTGCTGATGTATTCGGCTTTCTCAGATTCTTTGATTTGTTTAATAACAATTAAGTCTCACTAACCAATTAGATTGAAGTTATGATAGGGGGAAGAGTAATTTATAACTTTTATCTTTTAAGAAACATAGGGTGTAGGGTGTGGGGTGTGGGGTGTAGGGGAAGAGGTGTTTCTTCCACTGATAACGGGTTGCAATCACCGCCTGTGGGGCGCTCTGAGGTTTAATATCCACAATCAAAAATTTTATGCACTCGCTCTATTTTAATTTGCTGTTACTAGATGGTTGTTACCATGACTCCACCGATTGTTAAACGCTACCTTATTGCTTTCGAGAAATACAAGTGGATTGGACTTGCTAGTTTTGGCTTAGTTGTAGCGGGTTCAACGGTGGTGGCTATGCAGCCAGAACCATCTCCTAATTATGTCGCTAACGCCGCACTTACCTACAATCGACCTCCCGTTGCGTTCTCTCAAACAGGTCCGGAAATTAACCAGCAAGGACAAGAACTGAGTGCTGATGTTTTGCTATCAGACCCAATAATAGAAACTGTATCTACAAAATTAGGTATAAAACCAGATAAGATTGGCAAAAATATCGCAATCACAGTCCCTCAGAGGAACAGGGCTGGAGAATTAGAATCAACATTGATTGAATTGAAATATAGAGATAGCGATCGCCAGAGATCGAGGGATACATTGCAGGAATTAATGCAAGCAATGATCCGATTGAGTGGTGAAATTAATACTCGACGCTTGAAATCAATTATTGCAAAAGTTAATGAACGTTTACCAGAAGCCAAACGGGAACTACGCATAGCTGAACAGAACTTAGAACGCTACGACCGGAAAGAGCGACCCGCAATATTGGCAGCGGAAAATGGTAGTTTGCTCAATGCAATTACTGGAAGTCAAATTCAACAGCGACAAATCCAACTGACTGTGTCTGGAATTGATGCTCAAATCCGCAGTTTACAAGAAAAGTTGGGGTTAAATGTTGACCAAGCTTATGTCTCTTCTGCATTGAGTGCTGACCCAATTATTGCCAATTTGAGAACACAAATCTATCAAATAGAATCTCAAATTGAAGTTTCTAAAAAAGACCTTCGCCCGGAACATCCAACAATGATTCAGTTGCAGCGCCAGAAAGATGCGATGGAGCAATTGTTGCGACAACGGGGAGGTGAAGTCATAGGCGGTGCAGGTGAAACAGCACCTCTCCCCGCTACGACATCTGTCCGAAACCGAAGTAACCTAGACCCCGCACGACAAGCTTTGGCAAATCAGATGGTGTCTCTGCAAACTCAACGGGAAACACTGCAACAGCAACTTCTTGACATTGTGCAAGACGAAAACAGGTTACGAAGAGAGTATTCTTTAATACCAAATAAGCAATTAGAGCGATCGCGCTTGGAACAGGAAGTCGCCCTTAAAAAAGCTGTGTACGACCGTATGCAGGCTAAGCTGACCGATGCACAAACAGCAGAAGCAGAGACTGTGAGTAGTCTCGGCGTAGCCAGACCACCAGTCGTCATCGCTGATGTAAAACCTCCTAAGAACGTTCCGGTTACCTTAGGTGTAGGTAGTTTACTGGGATTAGTGGTTGGCGGCGGAGTCATATTTTTGTTAGGAGCCTTAGAAGGTACCTTCAAAACCAAGGAAGATATCCGCGACAGCCTCAAACAAAGGGAGGTTCCTCTGTTGGGCGAAGTGCCTTTAATGCCTGTTTACGGATTGGAACCGGGTGCAGTCCCAGTCGTGCTTTCCCCTGATTCTCCCTATTTAGAGTTTTATGAGAAATTCCGCAGCAATCTACGCCGTATCGGTGGTAGAGACCTGAAGGTAGTTTTAATTACCAGTACTAGCAGTGAAGAGGGGAAAACTGTGAGTGCTTACAACTTAGGGATTGCATCCGCCCGTGCTGGAAAACGAACCTTAATTATCGAAACAGATTTGCGATCGCCTTCCTTAGCTAAATCCTTTGGAATCACTCTCGACCCTGATATTCTCGGCGATCCCTTGCGCTACTATGCCAGCTTACATGAATGTATTCGATTAGTTCCAGATGTAGAAAATTTATACATTCTTCCTAGCCCTGGTCCAGTACGACAATCAGCAGCGGTTTTAGAATCTAGCGAACTGCGGCGACTCATGGAGGATGTTCGAGAACGTTTTGATTTTGTGATTTTAGATACAAATCCCCTGGGTTTATCCAACGATCCATTATTAATCCAACCTTACAGCGATGGCATAATCTTAGTGGCAAGACCCAACTACACCCAGGAAAATATGCTGGGTGAGGCGATCGACCAATTGACAGAATCCGATCTCGGCTTGTTGGGCGGCGTTATCAATGGAGCTGATATCATCGTTACCGCACCCCAACCAGTTTTCCCATCACCTAACACCCCTCCCGAGGAAGAACTGGCTGGGACAAGGAGTTGACTAACTCTCTGGCGTACGCATGGGGATTCTTCAAAATCAAATTAGGGACTTCCAAGAAATAATTATCCATCTTGTGGTACGGGCGTCTCGCCCGTTACAGATTCAAAGGACAGGGGGGGACGCCAGTCATAGATTCAAAGGACAGGCGGGGACGCCAGTCATAGATTCAAAGGACAGGCGGGAACGTCAGTCATAGATTCAAAGGACAGGCGGGGACGCCAGTCATAGATTCAAAGGACGGGCGGGGACGCCAGTCATAGATTCAAAGGACGGGCGGGGACGCCAGTCATAGATT
>JAWQFQ010000169.1:0-6042 GCA_035967975.1 Scytonema sp. PMC 1070.18 | reverse complement strand
CAAAGGACGGGCGGGGACGCCCGTACCACAACAGATTTTTGGATACTTCTTTATTTGGAAGTCCCTTAGGTTTGGTTGCTGTCTAATTCTTCTCGCGCTGGTAAAGCAGGGCCTATGGCAGGATATTGATATCCTTAAATGCGCGTTCATGCACGCGTAAATAAATATGGTTGACCGATTCAAAATACGCACTCTGATCAACAGTGATTCCATCGAAATTAACGGGCTTGGTCAATTTCAAGGAAAATTCGTTGAAATTACCATTGCCCCAATCACCACTACAGAGCCAGAACCTATTTCTACTCCAAACTTCATGCGCTTCTATGGCATCGCTCAAGACGAAATCGCCCTCCTTGAAGCCATAGAACAAGACGTGGAAGCAAATCGCGCCCTTGATTTAAACAGACCTCATGACCTGTGAAAAAAGTACTATTCGATACCAATATCCTGTCCTACTTCCTTAAAGGTAACGTGGAACTTGCTACCCACTTCAAACAATATAGCCGATATCATCAAAGGCTAACCTTCTCACTGTTAACGTACTACGAAATCAAGAGCGGACTTCTTTATCGTGATGCTCGCAAGCTTATGGCTCAGTTTGAACAACTTGCAAAAGAAAGTGAAATCCTCCCTCTTAATATCCAAACAATGGACATTGCAAGCGTTGTATACCGAGATTTACGAACTAGAGGGTTATTGATTGCACCAATGGATCTCCTGATTGCTGCAACTGCTCTTGAATATAACTGTGTAATGGTCACAGCCAATATTCGTCACTTTGAAAATATCCCAGATTTGGTCTGTGAAAATTGGTCAATTAGCAACTCGTAGCTATTTTTTGCCCTCCGGGTGGCTAGGCCAATAAAAAATAATCAATAACATCATTGTTGCATACTACTACGTAGGTTTTGGATTTTTGATTAGAAATTGGGGTATGTAGAGACGTTGCACTGCAACGTCTCTACTTTCCATGGGTTTTTAGGTAAAAGTACTGTGGATAGTCATGATTACTTATTTAATGAAGGATATATAAAGTCTCAACAGAGTTTTTTGCATTTTTTCCACTAAATTAACATTCTAAAAACAATCAATATGCTTGTGGATTTCTGGATGAGAGATTGTTAGTTTTGCTGATGTATTTGGGAAAAATGTAACTAGACTGATAAACGTCAATCTCGACTTCACCGACAAATCAGTACATTTTCGGATCTAAAATGTGGTCGGCTTCATCAAACTTTAGATATATACTAAATAACGGTTAAACGTACTCTAAAATGAATAAGAGTCAAACTGGGAGCATTGCCAACATTGTAGAAAAACGCCATCCATTGGCTGAAAAAATAACTTCTACAGAAGCGGCTCTAAAATCTCTTGATTCAGCAGTGCAACATATTGGAGAAAGGCGCAATCGATTAATGGTACGAATCGATGACTCTCATGCTGCTAGGCTTTTGCAGGAAATAAATTTAGTTAAATTACAGCAAAGTATTAACACGGAATTGGAAAACTTGTTTAATCTTAAAAAACGTTTAGACAGCCAGACTCTTAAGATAGCAGTTTTTGGGCGGGCAAAGCAAGGCAAAAGCAGACTGTTACAAAGTTTAACAGGACTGAGCGCTGCTGAAATTCCAGACGGGGACAAACACAGTTGCACGGGAGTCCCTTGCACGATTTCTCACAATCCATCCGAGCAAACTTACGCTGAGGTCTGGTTTCACTCGGAAGAGTCATTCTTAGAAGAGGTCATTGGTTTCTATTACGAAAAACTGCGCTTGGGTGTGAAGCCAAAGACAATTGACGAGTTTGCTGTCAAACCATTACCTCCTTTATCAAGGAACTCGTCGGTCGAGACTGAAGAAGCAATGTACTTGTATTTGGCAAAGTATCATACAAATTTGGAGAAGTATCGTTACTTGCTTGAGCAACCCTCTCCTTACCATATTGCTAAGGATGAGATTCGGGAATATGTGGCACAACAGACAACTCACAATCATCGACTATTCTATAATTATCTTGCAGTCAGAGAAGTCAAAATATTTTGTCAATTTCCTCATGCTGATGTCAGACAAATTGTTTTTATAGATACCCCTGGTATCGGTAATACAGGGATTTGTGACGAACAGAGCCTGATCAAAAAGCTGGGTAAAGATATTGATGTGATATTGTTTGTGCGAATGCCAAAATCAACTGGCGATCGCTGGGAAGAAGCGGACACATGCTTGTATGACACGATACGTACAACCCTGGTTGATATACCGCTCAACTTATGGTCTTTCACAATCCTTAATCATACCGAAGCTAACTCTCGCTTTCACGATAATTTAAACATCTGTGAAAGTTTAGCAAAGGACAGTGCTTGTAAAACTCTTCATACTGTTAAATGCATAACAGCTAACTGCGCCAGTACCAAAGAAGCTAACAAGGTTCTAGAGCAAATCCTTGAATACTTAGACACAAAGATTACCGATTCGGATGATAAATACTCTTTATTGAGCCAAGAAAGATTAACTCTACTCCAAAAGAAGGTAAACACTGAGATGGAAAAAGCTTGCAAGACATTGAATCTAGCAACACAAGATGTAAATGGGTTGGGATTATTTGAGACAAAGTTTCAGGAACTTTGGCGGGATCTAAGTCATGGTTTTGAGAAACTGCTCAAAGACCTGAGAAAAAACAGAGAAGCAGTGGATGTTGAATTTAAACAGCAGGTGGAGAAAGCTTTACAAACTTGTCGAAGTGATACGGGAATTCCATCAATCTCAGAAATAGAACAAAGGTACTGTCAAGAAAAGAACTACACGATTGTTTATGAAAAGTACTTGCATGAAATACGCGCCCGTTTATCAAGACATCTCTTATCATTAGACTGTGGCTTAAAGAAATCGCTTGACAAAGTTAAATCCCAAGTTACCCAGGTTTTGATAGATAAGGGTCGTTTGGAAAACTTGACAGAAGCCAGAGGTGCTGAATTTATCCAAGCAGTAGCTGAGCAAATTCCAGATGAACTCATTCCAGGAATACCGAGTCAACTCCACTATGGATTCCAAATCTTGGCTGAGTTTAAGCTTTCTTATCGCGGTTTTGTACAGCACCGCATTCGCAAATCGCTTGATGGATTGACACCAAATGAACCTGTTACACAGAAACTAACCCCATCATCTTCTGCTGAACAAGTCCTTCTGAATCTAAAGATTGCTTATGCAGAAACTATAGGTCGGTGTGAAAATGCTTTGAAGCAACTGCTATGTGAACCAAACCAAGCAGCGTTCACAATGGTAGAGGAATTTGTGGATATCATCCTTCGCACTCCTGATGTCGAAAGCGAATGGCGAATTTTTCTACAAGACGTGCGGTGGAAAATTTGGCAGGAATTTCAACAATTGGGCGATCGCACCCAGCTTCGCTACGAGGTGCTAGATTCAGCAGTGCAAGCAGCATCATATCAAGCAGTCAAATTGGGTTCACCAAGCCCTTCAGGTAGGCAATAGGGAATGGGCAACAGGCAATAGTCAAAAAAGCGTTATGGGAATTTCCCTATTGCCTATTGCCTCTTGACGGAAAAGGAGTAAGACTAGCTTTGAATCATCTGTCTTACTTTTTGCTGAAGCTGGGTATCTTGTCTGACTTGTGCTTCAATTTGGTTGAAGCGCTCTATTTGTAGCCCTTCCTTCTGCAAAACTTGTTTCATTTGTGTCTCAGCCTTTTGCTGAATATTGCTCAGACTGGCGATCGCTTTATCAAATTGCTGCTTTTCTTGTGGGGTCACCTTTTGAGTTGGTTGATTTGAAGGATTGCGTTGTGCTTTGTAGAGTTCAAGGAATCTTTGCTGACTTAAGCCAGATTGTCCGATGACTTGCACTATTTGCTGATTTGCTCCTTGTTCGATCGCTAAAAGTTGTTTTAAAGAGCGTGCAAATTTTTCAAGTTCCGCTGAACTAATTTGAGTCTGGGGTGCTGTTTGAGGTTGAGAAGATGGCGCTGTTGGTTTTGGTGCTTGTGCTTGAGCCGATAGGCTACCAGTCAGCAAAAAAGCCAAAACAGAACTACCTATGAGAAGTTGCTTGAACACTCTGAGTTCCTCCTTAGAGATGACCTGCTCTACTTTAGTCGTCGTCTGCTTCCATCGATCTATCAGACATATCCCAAGGCAGCACTTAAACAGCAAATAAAATAGTAGTTACTGCTTGTCGCTAACTACTCCAGGTATGCAGCATCGTGGTACAACTTAAATAATGATAGCGAAACAAACTTGTATGGTAAGTCAGCACAAATAAAACTCACCTTTGAACAAGTGCTGCAATTGCAGTCACCAATTTCGAGGGATCGGCTGGTTTTGCAATATGTAGTTGAAATCCAGCAGCAAAAACCTGTTGTTGTGTTGTCTCGGCTGCGTAAGCAGTTAGGGCGATCGCAGGAATTTGTCCACCTTCATCAACACTGAGCGATCGCAGTTTTCGGATTAAAGTATAACCATCAACTTCTGGCATACCTAAATCGCTCAACAGTAAATCTGGCTTTGACTGTGCTATTGCAGCGAGTGCTTCATTAGCTGAAGCAGCGAGCGTGACAATTGCTCCTTGTTGTTCCAACAAAAACGCTAGAAAATCCCGTGTATCAGCATCATCATCCACAATTAACAGCCGTAATCCTTCCAAGGGAGCGTAAGGTATAAGAAACGGATAAGAATTAGATATATTTTTATCTTCATCTTCTAATTCCAAACTTACCTGAAGCGCTGGTAAGTCAACAGTAAATGTTGCGCCTTGTCCTTCTCCTGGACTTTGAGCCCAAACTCTACCACCATGTAGCTCAACCAGTTGACGTACAATTGCTAAACCAAGCCCCAGCCCACCAGAACTTCGGTTAGTACCACTATCTGCTTGACGGAAATACTCAAATACGTGTGGTAGAAAGTCACAACTAATACCTTTACCCGTATCCCTAACTCGTATTTGTACTAGATAGCCAATTTGTTCTAAATAGACCTCAACTTTTCCACCTACTGGTGTAAATTTAATAGCGTTAGAGAGTAGATTCCAAACGACTTGTTGAAGACGACTACTGTCACCCTTTACCCATCCATTTTTTCTATCCAAATTCAGATGAATTTGAATTGATTTTGCTTCTGCTGCTAATCGCACTGTTTCTGACGCAGCTTCAATAGTCGAAGCAAGATTAACAGTTTCTAAATTCAGTGCTAGCTTACCTCGGAGAATACGGGAAATATCCAACAAGTCTTCAATCAACTGAGCTTGTAGTTCAGCATTCCGTTCAATTGTTTCCAGGGCGCGAAGGGTAGTAGCTTCGTTCAATGAGCGGTTTTTCAGTAGCTTTGACCAACCCAAAATTGGATGAAGAGGAGAACGAAGTTCATGAGAAACTATAGCGAGAAACTCATCTTTAATACGATTTGCTGTCTCAGCGGCTTCTTGCGCTTTCTGGCGCTCTTTTGCTTCTGCTAACGCCCGGTCTCGTAAATTTCTGTATTCTTGAACTCTAAATGTTAAATCTGTTACATCTTGAATTGAAACCAGAGCATAAAACCCCTCTCCATCAAATGCAGGTTCAGCAGTTACCGTTGTATGCTGGATACGAAATTGACCTTGTGGTAGTGGGACTGGAATGACATATTTATGTAATTGAGAAGAAAATATTGTAGGGGGTCCTCCTTGAAAAATTTGTTGAAGGCGGATGGTATAGCGAGGTTGATTCAGATGAGGAAAATATTTATGAATATAGCTTCCTAAAATCTTACCCCTGGAAATTTTTGTCCATTCTTCTAATCGACAGTTCCAAAATAAAACTGTCAAATTTGAATGGAGAACAAAAGCTCCTAACGGGATTCGATCTAACAGGCTAAATTTTTCTTGAGCTTGCTCAATTTCATTTATCATCTCATCCGACCATTTTCACTAAGTTTTTGTAAATTATCTGTGTAGGTAGGCAATAGGTAATAGGCAATAGGTAATAGGCAATAGGCAATAGGCAATAGGCAATAGGTAATAGGTAATAGGCAATAGGTAATAGGCAATAGGTAATAGG
>JAWQFQ010000168.1:0-20898 GCA_035967975.1 Scytonema sp. PMC 1070.18 | reverse complement strand
GGCATACGAGATCCTGAGATGTCTCGTGGGCTCGGAATGTGTATAAGAGACAGCCTCTACACTCCTACACCCTGAATATGTCCGTGCAAAATCACAAGAGTTTCCGCCAGTTGTGTAAGGCGGGTTTCTAAATATTGCTTGCGCCCTAAGAGTTGGCGCAACTTTTGATGGCGGGCAATTGCCATACTCACACTGGGAACCTGATCTGGCGGACACGGACGCGACCAGACTTTCCCAGAAGAGTCTAAACCACACAGACGATATCCAGTACGGGGAGATTGATTGGACACTTTGCCATTAGAGGCACAAATTTCTTCAACGTAGTCCATTAGTCGATCAACTTCCGCATGCCGTAATGTTGCAGTGCCATCCGTCTCAGGCTCGCCGTTATGGGACTCTAACCAACCATTGACAATCGGTCCTTCTAAATAAATGTCTTGAATTTGTCTGACAATTTTTTGCAGTTCTTTTTGCCAACTAGCAACGGTTTCTTGAATGTCTTGCAACAGATTCGTTGCCAATGCTGGGTTGGCTGCGTTGCGATGACTAGTAAAGCTGGGCGTTTTCAATTTGGGAAGACTCGGTGCTTTGCAACCAATTTCTTGAGCCGGAAAACTCTGTACAGAGGTACCGTTGGTAAATAAGCTTTCCTTTTCTGGTTGCATCACAACTTCTTCGACGGATGGGGTGTCAGTCCCTTCAGTATTTGAAGTTTGTTCTGGTGTTCCAACACTAATCCGAAACGATAAAGACCTCTTGGTTGAGCTCTCTGGTTCAGTCAGGGAGGGAGCACTGCTTTTGTCTAAAGCGTGTAGTGTTGCTTCTATGCGTTTTACAGCTGCTTTCATATTCTCTAGAAAGAGTGAGTTATAAGTGATTAAAGATGTAGTATGAAGAATAAATAATCTAAATTTATAGATTATCCTTCACACTTTAACCTTTCGATGATATAAGTGATAGTCTTTCTATTTAAAGTGATTTGGGCAACAGAATGCTAGCTTCTAGGTTAAAAATTTCGTGAAAAGCTTTTAGAATGCGTAGTACTGCAGCAAATCCAAATCAGCAACGATTATATTCTAGGTAAATAATCTTGGCTAAAGTTATTTTAGTTACTGGACCAACTCGCTCAGGGAAAAGTGAATGGGCAGAAAATCTAGCGATGCAGTCACAAAAAGAAGTTGTCTATGTAGCAACGGCAATCCATGACAACACTGATAAAGAATGGCAAAATCGTATTCAAAAACACCAAAAACGCCGTCCTCAAAATTGGTTAACATTGGAAGTACCACATGAACTATCTACAGCTCTTGCTAATGCAAAACCAAATAACTGCCTTTTGGTAGATTCTTTAGGGACTTGGGTAGCTAATCTTTTAGAACAGGATGAATCTCAATGGCAAAATACTGTTCAGGAGTTATTAGAAATCGTGGAACTAGTCGCGACCGATCTGATTTTTGTCGCTGAGGAAGTAGGATGGGGTGTAGTACCAGCTTATTCTTCTGGTAGAACATTTCGCGATCGCCTAGGTTCTCTAATCCGTGAGTTAGGAGCGCTTTCCAATACCGTCTACTTAGTCACTGGAGGTCATGTTCTCAATCTTAGCCTCCTTGGTTTTCCATTGCCACGGGAGGAAAAACACAGTTAACTCATGACAAATTCCTAATAATAAACAACGATTCTTAATTGTTTATTTAAGATTCTCAACTCAAAATCTCAACATCGAATTGTAAGATTGTAATATGGCATCAACAGAAGACGTTAAACGATATTTAGCTTACTGGTTTCAACTAGGTAAGCGAGTTATAATCAATAATGGTGCTGCAACCTTGCAGCCACGAGAGGTCATTAAAGGTGACCGTTACAGTGACGAATTTGAAGATTGCTGGCGAAGAATTACCTCACCCGAGGCGGGGGACTGCCATCTGGAAGGTACACAAGAAACGATTGCAGAGTTACTGACACCTGCTTGGGACGTTCATCCTTGCGCTCGTTGTCATATGCCAGTACCTGCAAGAAATGTCGGTATGCCTCCTTTAATATGTCCTTGCTTTGATTTGCCCAGTTGGCCAAATATGGAATTGCCACCGCCCCGATGCCCAATTAATACAAATGACAAACTCATGGCAATTCGCGCTCGGCTTTTGTCTCTTTCATCAAAAAGTCATTAAAGGATTTGCTTTGAATTAAAATTCGGGCACTCAAGCTAAAACCTGTGAAAACGGGTTAAAAATTCGATAAAGTCTGATTTATCTACATAAATTTTGGGTTTTTTGTCATAAATTAGGGCAGGCTTTGATGGTAAGCGTTCAGCTATTAGCTATTAGCCATCAGCTTTGAAGCAAGTTTTGCTCTGCTATCTAGAGGGGCTTGAGCGAAACGAAAATACCTTTAAAGTAGAGTTAGCTGATTGCTGAAAAGCTGACGGCTGAACGCTTATCTTTGATACTTACTTCACATTCTGAAAGAATTTATTTCTTGAAATCCCTGATCTGATCCGAGCAGTCTTGAGGTTGGTGCTTATCCGGAAAGTATTGGCTAAGATGGTATCTGAATTGAGAACTAACTCAACGCTTGCTCAATAAAAAACTTGAGGAGAACAGTAATGGCACAAGCAAAACACGGTGATACTGTAATGGTTCACTACGAGGGCAAATTATCTGATGGTACAGTCTTTGATGCCTCGGCTGGCGGCGATCCATTAGAGTTCACAATCGGTGAGGGACAAATCATTGCTGGATTTGAACAAGCGGTTCTTGGGATGAACGTTGGCGAATCAAAAACTGCAACAATTCCTGCCGATCAAGCTTACGGTCCTCGTCAATCAGAATTGGTAGTGAATGTTGAGCGCAACCAATTACCGCCTGATTTACAGCTAGAAGTTGGTCAGCAGTTGCAAATTCAGCAAGCCCCTGGACAATTCATACCAGTTGTGGTTACCGATGTCTCTAACGAAAAGGTGACTTTGGATGCAAACCATCCGTTAGCTGGAAAAGATTTAGTTTTTGACATACAGCTGATGGAAATCGCTGCTTAAAGAAAAGTGGTTACCCCGTCATATAGACGGGGCGGGATTTTATGAATGATTTGGGGTTGGTATTTTTAGACAAACAGCGTGCAAATCGGAAGAATTACGTATATTTACCGACAAAACAAAGTCTCACGAGTATCGCGTCCTGTAGTCGGATTAGTTCCTTTAGCAACCTTGCACAATTTGTCTTGTTCATCCCGACGCAATAGAACATCCGTAAAATCTGCGCCATCAATGATAGCACCCTCAAATTTAGCGTTAGCAGCAAAAGCCCCTTCCAACACCGCATTTGACAAATTGGCTCGTATTAAGCGAGCTGAATCTAAGGTGGCGTATGTCAAGTCAGCCCCCTCTAGACTGGCTGATTCCAAATTGGCAGCAAAGAAACTGACACCTCGTAAATTAGTATAGTTAAAATTGCTGTTGCGGAGATTAGCATGAGAAAAGCTGGAGTCTGTGAGATCCCGTCCTGAAAAATCAGCTTGTAGCAAGCTTTGTTTGTTGTAATCTAATGCGAAAGCTTTTGGAGCAAAACCTGCAGAACCTACGGACATAGCAGTGCAAAAAACTAACACCAGCATAAACCCGATGATGCGTGACCAAATCCGATTGCTTGACTTATTCATTGTCATTTTTTGTTAATGGCTAACCGTCCTCAATATAATTATCTCGATATCGGCATCGCAGGAGAAGACCTAGTAGCCCAATGGTTACAATCAAAAGGTTGGAGAATTTTGCATCGTCGATGGCGTTACCGTCGGGGAGAAATTGACATTATCGCTCAATATGATGGGGAGGGAGCTTGGGAAGAAAATTGCTTCCCCACTCCGCCACACCCCTACACCCTTACACCCCTGTTAACATTTGTCGAGGTCAAAACTCGCAGTCCAGAAAGTTGGGATGCAGGTGGAAGAAGTGCCATTACGCCACAAAAGCAAACGAAACTTTGGCGTACCGCCCTTATGTTCTTAGCAAAATATCCTGATAAGGCAGAGTACTCATGTCGATTTGATGTTGCTTGTGTCTGCTGTCAGGAAATATCAAAAGAATTATCTATAGTAGAAATTTCTCAACAATATTTAGCAAGTTCGTTGCTAGAGGGATATCAGTTTGTGTTGGAGGAATATATTCCAGGGGCTTTTGATTGCCAAACAAATTGATAAGCAGTAGTTGGTACGAGCAGAGTCACCCATTAGCCCTTAGCCATTAGCCCTTAGCCCTTAGCCATCAGCCATCAGAACAGAAGTGCCTGAAAGATACCAAAAACGCCTATATAATCCCATAAGTTCTTATCTTGGCTGAAAGTGGAAAGCTGAGTGCTGACCGACTCATATTCACTTTTATACCGCAGCGTACGACTATATCGTTAAGCCAGTGTTTCGGGACAGTAACCCAATCCTCTGACAAACTGTTGCCGGAAAGCTTCAATTTCTTCTCTTTCTGGATTACCATGAGAGACAATCGCTACTTGGTAGCGGCGCATAACATCAACAGGACACTGTCCTGCTTCTAAACTCCACAGAGCCATTTGCACTCGCATGGGTGGTTCGTAGCTAATTCCTAGCTCGTTTAAGAAAGCTCGAAAGTTGCCATCGTCTTGAGGCGATATCTGACCATTGAGTTTGATCCTAACCACCCAACCATCAATTTGATGAATTACGGTGACGAACGCAACGGGGATCTCGCGTCTAGCGTGCAAGAATTGAACAACCCTTAAAGTTAAACTGGCATTTGCCAGATAATACAAGTATTCCATCTCGGTGCTTTGGATCAAAGCCAATCCTACATCTTTAATTATTTACAGATAGACCCCTTGCTTACTAGGGTAGAAGCCCCCGTTTTTAGATGGGGAGTTTTACCCAATTTTCAAAAGATGTTTCTGTGTTGCTAATAGTATCCATATGTAAGTCAGGGGTAAAAACGAGTGGTGTTGTTATAGCTCTTTATAAAAAAAGCTAAAACTTGTTTGTTCAAATCCAATCTAAATATCAATGCACGAAAGACCAGAAAAAAGCAAATTTCATCGGAATTCAAGCCCAAAGCAGGAAGACATTGAATTAGAAAGTTCCTTAAATGGGTATGACTATGAATTACCTCAAGAACTTATTGCCCAAAATCCAGCTGTTCCTAGAGATAGTTCTAGGCTTTTGGTGGTTGACTCTTTGAACACGGGAATAGATACAGATCCACTACACCACATATTTCGAGATTTGCCAAATCTACTCCGTCCTGGCGATTTATTAGTCATGAATAATACACAGGTCATTCCAGCACGGATTTATGGACGTAAGTCTTCAGGTGCGGAAATAGAGGTCTTGTTATTGGAAGAACGACAGCATAACTGCTGGTTAGCCCTTGTTAAGCCAGGAAAACGCTTCAAGCTAGGAACTAAGATTATTTTTTCTCCCTCCCCCCACTCCCTACATCCCACACCCCACACCCCATCCTTGACTGCTACGGTCCTAGAAACAGACGAGGCGACCGGGGGACGTTTATTGCAATTTGATATCCCTGAGGGAACGTCGTTAGTGCAGTTGTTAGATGTCTTTGGAGAAGTTCCTCTACCACCTTACATTACTGAGTCTAATGCCGATAGCGAACAGTATCAGACCATCTACGCCGATCGCCCAGGAGCCGTTGCTGCTCCCACAGCTGGTTTGCACTTTACTCCGGAATTATTGGAACGGTTACGCCAGAGTGGAATCAATCAAGCTTTTGTCACACTACACGTTGGAGTAGGAACATTTCGTCCGGTGGAAGTCGAGGACATCAAAACCCACAAAATGCATGAAGAATGGATTGAAGTACCTTCTTCAACAGTAGAGCAAATCCGAGCCACTCAAGCATCTGGTGGTCGGATTATTGCTGTAGGTACAACAGTGGTACGAGCATTAGAAGGAGCGGCTGCTGATGGTGAATTAAAATCGTTTTGTGGTAAGACAGACTTATTTATTTATCCGGGGTATAAATGGCAAGTTGTGGAGGGTCTGATTACCAATTTTCACTTACCCCGTTCCAGTTTACTGATGCTGGTAAGTGCTTTAATTGGTCGGCAAAGATTGTTAAATCTATACCAAAAAGCTGTAGCATATGGATACCGCTTTTATTCCTTTGGTGATGCAATGATAATTTTGCCAGAAGCTGTTAACTGTTAACATTCGATTGGGTAACCTGACTATGTGCAATGTCTTTGGATTGAATCATAAATGCAGGTCTGCCCATCATGTTACAAAAATGTCAACTGAGTCAGTGGTTGCTCAAAAATTTCACTATCAGATTTCTTCATACAAATTTTAACTGGCGAAAGACACCTTTCAAACTTTTGTATACTGTCTTTTTTGTTTTGGGAGCGATCGCATCATCCATCATCCCAATTCCAGGAAGCAAGCTGCTAGCCGAGGATTTTGTTCCTTCTCAGAACCTTGAAGCAGCGAGCTTTTTCCAACAGGGAGTCATGCGCTATCATCGCAAAGACTTACAAGCAGCAGAAAATGCTTTTCGCCAAGCTTTGCAACACGACCCCAACATAGCTGCAGCCTACAATTACCTGGGCAATATTATGTTGCAGCAAAATCATTTAGATGTAGCAGTGCAAGAATATGGTGAAGCGATTAGAATTAATCCGAATTTGAGCGAGGCGTATTATAATCTGGGGTTAGCTTTGCATAAACAAGGACAACAAGAGGCAGCGATTACAGCTTACCGTCAAGTTCTTGTGATCAATCCAACAATGGCAACGGCATACTATAATTTGGGATTAGCGTTGTATGAACTAGGACAAGTAGACGAGGCGATCGCAGCATACCAACAAGCAACTCACTTAGACAGTCGTGATGCCAATGCTTATTCTAACTTAGCAATTGCTCTGCAACAGAAAGGACAGACTCAAGAAGCTATTGCTACCTATCGCAAAGCCTTAGAGCTAAATCCTCAGAATGCCCAAGCCTATAATAATATGGCTAGTCTGATGGCACTTCGCGGTCAAACATCTGAAGCTATTGCCATTTATCAGGAAGCGATTCGTAAAGTTCCCAATCATCCCACAACCTACTATAATCTAGGCGTTGCTTGGTACAATCAAGGCGACTATAAAAAAGCTGAGATAGCATTAAAACGCGCTCAAGACGAATATCGCCAACAGGGTAACATTGAGCAAGCTGACAAAACTGTGGAATTAATGCAGCAAATTGCTCAGTTAGCAGCGTACAAAAAAACTCAAGTAGGTCAAAACCCAAATCCTGCGCCTACTCCAACTCCCACAAGTCATGTAGTTATCCCTGAACCCGAAATACCAACTCAAGCGGAGAATTTTGATAATACATTAAACAATCTTCAAGGAATACCCATCCCAGTTGAACAAATACCTCCGGAACTACTAAAAGAACCACCACTTCAACCCGTAAATCCAGAAGAAACAAAAACAGGAAACAGCAAACAGGAGTGAGGAGTTTTTCAGTACGTTTTTCATATAGCCCTCACTCATCACTCTTTTAAATAGGTAAGCGATTGATATCTTTGTTGCGACCAATAACAACCATTGCTGAACCTCGTTCAAGTCGCTTGTAAGGGTCAGGATTAATTTGAAATTTGCCATCCTGACTTACTGCGAGCAAATTCAAACCAAAACGATTCCGAAGTTGCAGTTCAGCGACAGTTTTGCCATGAAATTCATCAGGTACAATTAATTCGACGATACTGTTATCTGGGTCAAGGTCAAACCGATCTAGAATTGATGGTTTGGTGAGGGACCTTGCTAGGGCGCAACCTGCTTCAAACTCAGGAAAAACAACGTGATCTGCTCCTACTTTTTCTAAGAGTTTTTGGTGAACTTCACTAGAAGCTTTTGCCACGACATGAGGAACACCACCTTCCTTTACGTTCAACGTTGTGATTATACTTTCTTGGATGTAATTTCCAATCGCCACAATAACGGTGTCAAATTCAAAAACACCAGCTTCTTTTAATGCAGCCGATTCTGTTGAGTCTAGCTGCAAAGCATGAGCTGTTATCTGTTCTGTCAATGCTTGGGCTACTCGCTTTTCATCTATATCCGTAGCCAAAACTTGGTAGCCAAATTTATGCAGTGTTGCACAAACTGAACGACCAAAACGACCTAATCCAATCACCGCAAACTGGTGATTATCTTTACGCAAACTGCGGAAAAATCCTAATGATGCCAAATTCACAGTTGTTATCCTTAATTAACACTGCTTTTATCTATGGCAAAAACTCGGTTGTGCCGAATCAATTAAAAGTTTTATTTTTTGCCCGATTGTATACATTTTATCATTGTTGGTTAACAGTTAGTTGTTAGTTGTTAGTTGTTAGTTGTGTATTGTTAAAAATACTACTAACTACTATCTACTATCCACTAACAACTAACCTCTCTCTTACTATCCTACGAGTAAGTTTTCTTCAGGATAGTGAATGTTGCTGGGACGTGGGTCCCCAAGGATAGCCGCCATCATGAGTAAAACTCCTACTCTACCAATGTACATTGTCACTATTAATATGAGTTTCGCCCACACGGATACACTACCCGTGATTCCAGTGGAAAGACCCACTGTCGCAAAAGCTGACACGACTTCAAATAAAAGTTGAATAAATGGCACTTTTGGGTCTGTGATTGCAATTAATATAGTAGATATGATGACGGTTGCTACTGAACCAATCAACACACCAACAGCTTTTAAAATTAAAGGGACTGCTATACTGCGATCGTACAACAAAACTTCTTCTTTCCCTTGAAGAATTGCCCTAGTACAACTAGTCAGCACTCTCAATGTTGTTGTTTTTATTCCTCCTCCAGTACCCCCTGGGCTTGCACCAATAAACATAAATGCAATACTAATAAATAGCCCAGCCGTTGTCATTTTTCCTATATCAATAGTATTAAAACCAGCAGTTCGGGTTGTAGCTGATTGAAACCAAGCTGCTAGCAATCTTTCAAAAAAACTTAGAGAGCCAAAAGTTTCTACATTTTTTAATTCCACAAAGAAAAAGGCAATTGTTCCTAGGAACAAAAGAACTAATGATGTACTGGTTGCCACTTTAAAATCAAGAGAAAACACTAGCTGTATGCGTTTTCTACGCAAAAGAATGTCACGCAACCAAATGTAATTTTCCAAAATAACCTGATATCCAATACCTCCCAAAACGAGCAGTCCTGTAACTACAAATACAACCAATACAGACGACTGGTACCTAATTAAACTGTCTGAAAACAAACTAAAACCAGCATTATTCCATGCGTTTACACTGTGAAAAATAGCTAACCATAGTCCTTGATTCCATCCAAAATCAGGAACAAAAGCAGGTAACAGTAAAAATATACCCGTAATTTCAAAAATCAAAGTGGTTGCGATAATTGAGCGAATAATTTGAGTGCTACCTTGCATTCCCGGTCTGTCTAAAGCTTCTTGAATCGCCCTTTTTTGCTGTAAATCAAATCTACGACCAATAAGCAAAATTAGAAAAGTCGTGGTAGTCATATAACCTAATCCACCCACTTGAGCTAGTAGCAAAATAAACAATTGACCCCAAAAAGAAAAATCAGTACCAGTATCGACTACTGCCAAACCTGTAACGCACACTGCTGAAGTCGCTGTGAATAAAGCGACTATTGGGTCATTCCACGTACCAGTACTAGTAGAAAAAGGCATCAGCAGTAGGATGGTTCCCAAGATAATGATTGTTAAAAAGCCTAAGCAAATCGTCCGTGAAACAGTCATAAAAATGTACAATTTATAACATCACAGTTCGTGATGGAGTTCTGACTTTGAAGTAAAAATACATCAAGTAGGTGAGTGGGAATAAACAGAAGTATATTACAAAATGTAAATACACTGGGAAGTCCTACAAATGACCACTCTCAATACGTTTCAGTTCGGGGGAGTTGTTAGCGGTACCCGGTTTCGTAAGAGTTACCGGGTTTCTGGGCTGGTGCTTCAGTGAACTGTATTAGGACGACTTTCTCCAGTTACGTTTTTTTATTTAACTTTAATTAAGGGACTTCCAAATCAAAAAGTATCCAAAAATCTGTTTTGGTTACAGATTCAAAGGACGGGAGAGGACGCCTGTACCACAAGATGGATAATTTATTTATTGGAAGTCCCTTAATTAATAAAAACACACATGGTAGCCTAACCAATAGGTTTAATTTATTGTATTCACACTGCTTTCTTCATGAGTGCAACACTTTACAAGCAAATTCAGCAATTTTACGACGCTTCCTCCGGTTTGTGGGAGCAGGTTTGGGGCGAACATATGCACCACGGCTACTATGGTGCAGATGGTCAGGAGAAAAAAGACCGCCGACAAGCGCAAATTGATTTAGTGGAAGAACTACTGAAGTGGGCTAATGTGCTAGACGCTGAGAATATTCTTGATGTGGGTTGTGGAATAGGCGGTAGTTCTCTTTACCTAGTAGAAAAATATCATGCCAAGGCGACTGGTATAACTTTGAGTCCAGTGCAAGCTCAACGAGCAAAGGAACGCGCCCAAGAGTTGGGGTTAAGTGCTAGGGCTCATTTTCAAGTAGCAGATGCTCAAGCCATGCCTTTTGATGATAATTCTTTTGATTTAGTCTGGTCATTAGAAAGCGGTGAGCATATGCCCGATAAGACTAAATTTATGCAGGAGTGTTATCGGGTATTGAAACCAGGTGGAAAGTTAATTATGGTGACTTGGTGTCATCGACCAATTGATAATTTACCGCTTACGGTAGATGAAAAAAAGCATTTGAACGAAATATACCGAGTGTACTGCTTGCCTTACGTTATTTCTTTGCCGGAGTATGAAAATATTGCCCGTCAACTAGGTTTGCAAGACATTCGTACTGCTGATTGGTCAAAAGCTGTTGCTCCATTTTGGAATGTAGTGATTGATTCTGTGTTTTCTCCAGCTGCGCTTTGGGGTTTGCTGTGTTCGGGCTGGGGTACAATCCAAGCTGCACTATCTCTGGGTTTAATGCGTCAGGGTTATGAACGGGGGTTGATTCGATTTGGGTTATTGTATGGTGTGAAATAAGGTACGGTGATTCCTTTGTTAGTGAGGTTTAGGAAGAAATAATTAACCGCAGATAAACGCAGATGCACGCAGATAAATTTGTACTTCATTGGACTAGGATTCAGTCTTTTACTCTCTGCTATCAGTACTTGAAACTGTTTTAGTATCTGTGAGAATAAATCTTCTTAAACTTAAAAGCTGATAGCTGATAGCTGATAGCTGATAGCTGAAAAAACGTGTGGAGGAGCAATCAAGAATGAGTCAAGTATCTAGTAACGGATTTCAGGATAGTTGGTTATATGCTTTTTGGAAATTTTCTCGTCCGCACACTATTATTGGCACAAGTTTAAGTGTTTTAGGACTTTATTTAATTGCGATTTCTCAACTTTCCACTCCCGCTTCTCTTCTCCCCCTCTTGGGAGCATGGATTGCTTGTTTGTGTGGCAACATTTACATTGTGGGTTTAAATCAATTGGAAGATGTCGCAATTGATAAGATTAATAAACCACACTTGCCTATTGCTGCTGGTGAATTTTCTTTGCAGACAGGAAAATTTATCGTGGCATTTAGCGGAATTTTAGCACTGCTTTTGGCAGGTCTTCAAGGAGTATATTTGTTGGGGATGGTGGGTATCAGTTTGGCTATTGGTACTGCTTATTCTTTACCTCCAATTCGATTAAAGCGGTTCTCTTTTTGGGCAGCGCTTTGTATTTTTTCGGTACGTGGAGTTATTGTGAATTTAGGTTTGTTTTTGCACTATAATTCAGTGTTTCAGCAAAGTCAGTCTATTCCATCTTCAGTTTGGGTTCTGACACTGTTTATCTTAGTGTTTACGTTTGCGATCGCTATTTTTAAAGATATCCCTGATATGGAAGGCGACCTGCGTTATGATATTGATACTTTTACCATCCGACTCGGTAAACAAGCAGTTTTCAATTTGGCTCTTTGGGTATTAACTTTTTGTTACGTAGGGATAATTCTTGTTGGTTTACTACGTTTAGCTGAAGTCAACGCTGTTTTTTTGATTGTCAGTCATCTCGTAGCATTGATTTTGATGTGGTGGCGTAGTAGGAAAGTGAACTTAGACGAGAAAAGCGCGATCGCTCGATTTTATCAATTCATTTGGAAATTATTTTTCATAGAATATTTAATTTTCCCTGTAGCTTGCCTTTTGGCTTAAGGAAAGGGTATGAGGGTGTAGGGTTTTGATGATAAAATGAGAGGTTTAGAGTATGTTTGAAAATTTGCAACTAAATTCTATTATTGCTATAAGTGTTGTGATTGTTAGTTTGGTAATAATTGGTTATTTTTCTTGGAAGACACTAATTATATCAGATTTATTTCAAAAAGGGCTCAACTGTTATCAACAAGAAGATTATAAAGGTGCAGAAGCAGCTTTTCGTCAAGTCATTTCCCGGAATTCTACTAATGATGTGGTTCACTTATTATTAGGAGATACTTTAATGCAACAAAGTAAATTAGACGAAGCGATACAACAATTCCAGGAAGTGATTCGTCGCGCTCCGAAAAAAGTGGATGCTTATTTGCGCCTGTCAAATGCTTTGATGCGACAAGAAAAGAAACAAGAAGCAATAGCGACTCTACAACAAGCTAGAGATTTATTCCAAGCACAGCGTCAGCCCCAAAAAGTGGACGAAATTAATCGTATTCTTGACAAAATGAGTAAAAATAAAGAAGGGGTGTAAGGGTATGAGGGTGTAGGGGTGCAAGTAAATAATTTTTGCTTTTCAAAACTCAAGAATAAATTATAAATTTTTCCCCTTACACCCCTACACCCTGACACCCCCACACCCCTAATTTGACTCATGAGCGAAAAAAAGGGCAAAGTTTACCTTGTTGGTGCTGGACCAGGAGACACAGCACACTTGACACTAAAAGCTTATAATCTTTTGTCCATAGCTGAGGTATTGGTTTACGATGCGTTAGTAGATACGGATTTGTTGAAATTTTTACCACCAGAGTGCTTGCAGCTGAATGTGGGAAAACGTGGTGGTCAACCAAGTACACCTCAAGCAGAAATTAACAACTTATTGGTTCAGTATTGTCAACAGGGAAAAAAAGTTGTCCGCCTTAAGTCTGGTGACCCATTCATTTTTGGTCGCAGCACTTCTGAAATAGAAGCTTTGAAAGTAGCTGGTTGTGAGTTTGAAGTTGTACCAGGAGTTTCCTCCGCCCTAGCAGCACCATTACTTGCAGGAATTCCCTTGACAGATCCAGTCATGAGTCGGTGTTTTGCTGTGCTGACTGCTCATGACCCAGATGCTTTAGACTGGGAAGCCCTCTCGCGATTGGAAACACTCGTGATTTTGATGGGAACTCAGCATTTACCCGAAATCTTACATCGGTTGTTGAAAAAAGGGCGATCGCCTTCAACTCCCATTGCCATTATCCAATGGGCAGGAACTCCAAAACAAAAGGTTTGGACAGGTACCCTAGAAAATATACTTGAGCAAACATCTGGTGTGTCGCTATCACCAGCCGTCATTGCAATTGGTGAAGTTGTAGCACTGCGCCAATACCTACAACCCGACACAATAGCAGAAGATTGTACAGTAACTCAGGCTTTGTACTCTCAAACCATGCAAACAAATCTCCCCAATACCCCACACCCCACACCCCACACCCTCTTATTGGCAAAACAATTCTAGTCACACGTGCGACTGGACAGTCAAGCCAATTTACAGAACGCCTCACTACCTATGGTGCAACTGTGATTGAAATGCCAACATTAGAAATTCGTCCGCCTTCAAGTTGGGAAGATTTAGATAATGCAATTACCCGTATATCTGAGTTTCACTGGTTAATACTCACTTCCACTAATGGTGTAGACTATTTTTTTGAGCAGTTGTTAGCACACAGTCAAGATGCTCGCATCTTAGCTGGAATTAAAATTGCCGTTGTTGGAGAGAAAACAGCTCAAAGCCTCCAGCAGCGATGTATTCAACCAGACTTTATTCCTCCCAACTTTGTCGCAGACTCTCTCATAGAAAACTTTCCTGAAGAATTGACAGGTAAAAAGGTTTTATTTCCTAGAGTTGAAAGTGGTGGACGAGAAGTTTTGGTACAAGAATTAACTGCAAAAGGAGCGGAGATTGTAGAGGTAGCAGCTTATCAATCTTGCTGTCCTAATGACATTCCACCTGCAGCCGAATTAGCCCTTCGCAATGGAACTATCGACATCATTACCTTTGCTAGTTCCAAAACTGTAAAATTTTTCTGTCAACTTGCACAAAGAGTATTTTCTGAAAATCCTCAGAATAATGACTTGTCTGAAGTTGTTAAATCATTAGAAGGCGTTTGTATTGCTTCTATCGGTCCCCAAACCTCAAAAAGTTGCCGTTCTTTACTCAAACGTGTCGATGTAGAAGCAGAGGAATATACTTTAGATGGATTAACGCAAGCACTGGTAAAATGGGGAACAGTAGGTAGTAGATAGTGGTTAGTGGTTAGTTGTTAGTTGTTAGTGGTTAGTTGTTAGTTGTTAGTTGCTATTCTTACTTTAATTATATACCTACCAACCACTATCTACTAACTACTATCTACTAACCACTATCTAATGACTAAACGCATAATTGGATTAACCGGAGGTATTGCTACAGGTAAAACTACCGTTGCTAATTATTTGGCAAGTGCGTACAACTTGACAATTTTAGATGCAGATATTTATGCCAGAGATGCAGTATCTCTAGGTTCGCCCATTCTCCAAGCGATCGCTCAACGTTATGGCGAAAAAATACTACTGGCTGATGGTAGTCTCAACCGTCAAAAGTTGGGTGAGATTATTTTTAATAATCAAGAGGAACGTAAGTATTTGGAGGATTTAATACATCCTTATGTGCGCGATCGCTTTGTTGTAGAAATGGAGAGTTTCGCATCTCTACCTGCACAAATATTGATATTAGTTGTGCCATTATTATTTGAAGCAGAAATGACTCATTTGGTGACAGAGATTTGGGTAGTCAGTTGCTCTTTTGAACAGCAATTGCAAAGATTGATACAACGGAATAGTTTAAGCTTAGAACAAGCACAAGCTAGAATCCGCAGTCAAATACCTATTGCTGAAAAAGTAGCACGTGCTGATGTCGTGCTGGATAATTCCTCAACTCTTGAAGCACTTTTAAAACAGATAGATACAGCCATATTAAAAAACTGATTTGCAAGGTTATGAGCAATGACCAATCCCAAACCTATTCCAATACTTGTCGGTTCAGCCCTAAATTAAAATTTGGGCTAAAAGCTTAAACCCGTTTTAATGGGTTAAAAGCCATATTCAGTCAGATAAATCTGACTTTAGCGATCAAGGTGTGAAATTTATTTCTTGGCTCTATCCCTTGCAGTATGTAAGGGCGTAAGGCATTGCGCCCCTACGCCTATGGTCTATTTACCTGAAAATAGCTGTAAGTTATGCTCGAAAATTAAATTCATACTCTATTCAGCAACGCTCAATTAACGATTGACTGTATCCATAATTGCTTCAGGATAGCGTGTTCCGGCTGCGGCTCCGATTGGTGCAATCTCCTCAATCTGTCGCAACTCATCCTCGCTCAATTCGATGTCAATCGCCTGTAAATTCTCTTCAAGTCGTTCGCGCCGTTTTGTTCCCGGAATAGGTACAATGTCTTCCCCCTGTGCTAGCAGCCATGCAAGAGCAAGTTGTGCAGGTGTGCAGTTTTTCTCTGTTGCAATCTCTTTAATTTTTTCCACAAGTTGCAAATTGCGTTCAAAATTCTCGCCTTGAGTCCGGGGTGTGTGGCGACGGAAATCATCTGGTGCAAAGTCTTCTGGTTTCTGAAACGTACCTGTTAGAAAACCGCGTCCGAGAGGTGAATATGCGACTAACCCAATTCCTAGTTCTCGACAAACGGGTAATACATCGGTTTCTGGTTCCCGCGTCCAGAGACTATACTCAGTTTGTAACATGGCGATGGGATGAACTTTTGCCGCACGACGCAAAGTCTCTACTCCTGCTTCTGATAGTCCAGCGTAGCGAATCTTGCCTTCTTGAATTAGTTCTGCGATCGCCCCTATGGTGTCTTCTATTGGCACATTAGCATCGACTCTGGCGGGATAGTACAAATCGATATAGTCTACGCCTAGTCTTTGTAAGCTATATGCTAGAAAGTTACGCACTGCAACAGGGCGGTTATCGTAACCAATAAAATTACCATCCCAATTTCGCAAACCACCGAATTTCACAGCGATAAAAACTTGGTCACGAGGAACTTCTCTGATGGCTTGACGAATCAGTTCCTCGTTATGTCCAACTCCATAAAAGTCTGCTGTATCCAGAAGGTTCACGCCGAGATCAATTGCGTGTCGAATTGTGGCGATGCTTTCGGTATCATTTGTTTGCCTTCCACCATAAAAGTCAGACATACCCATACAGCCTAAACCCAAAGCTGATACTTGAGCGTCAGATTTTCCAAGCTTGCGGTATTTCATGAGTTGTAATTCCTTTTTGTTTTATAACAATTTACAAATATTGAAATTTGTAATTAGTTGGATATTTAGATATTATCTCACTAGGTCTAAAATTACAAGTGACAAAAAAAGAAATTTGTCATAAAGCTCACTAATGTTGGTGTTAAAGGTTGCGCGGGGCGTAGAAACCCGGTATCTTCAAGATACCGGGTTTCTAAACAACGGCTTAACACCAACTGTATTGGATGAGACTATACTTTGCCCGCTGTTAGTGCTGTGGTTAAGAGTTTGACAACTGCGATCGCCTGGTCTTCTAGTGGCTGCTCAGCTGATTCTCGAATCATCAGAGGATGGTGGAACTTTAAAGTAGCCGCATTTACAGCTTCAGTGGTTAACGACAAATCGGCAATGTCGAACTCACCACTGTCAACCCCACGGCTCAAGATGTCTTTGAGGATAGAGTGCAAGGCTTTGAGGTGATGCTCAACCACATTGCGATCAGCTTCTAATATGGCAAGAAAGGCTTCAAACAAATCTGGATCAGCCATGAGCTTGTCTCGCTTGAGCCGATGCAGTGTTAACACGTAAGTTTGTAGGCGATCGCTAGCAGAACCCGGTTGTTGAGCTACTTCTCGCAGAACTTGTTCGATACTGCTAAACCATCGCTCCACGACAGCATCCATCACATCCGCTTTGGTTTTGAAGAACCGATAAACGTTGGCATGGGACATTTTACAAGCACGAGCAATTTCACTAATCGTCGTGCGGGTATAACCATACCGCCGCAGATGAGCTTCAGCTGTTGCCAAAATAAGTTCTTGTGTCTCTTGGGCAGTCCGTTCCGTTTGCGCCATCCCAGTTGCTATTCACTGCTCTATACCTAACATATTTTGACATTTGTCAGGGACAACAGACGGTTTGCACTTTGCACGTTACCATGTAGATGGATAACATTTGATAAACATCAATAACTCAGTTAGTGAACTACCACACACTCATCGGAGTACTTATCTATAACTCACGCTCTAGCACAACCTGGGTAACTGCAACCTGAGCAGGAATAGATGCCAAGATTGCCAATAATTTGCTCGAAGCGCAAAAGTTGAGAACGCAGCAGGCATCAAGAAGAACGTGGGAGTGAGTAATGTGCATAATTTGACCTTACGTCCCATCATTCCTGCGTTTGGCACAGGTCAAAATCAGTAGCTGACATCATTCCGCTTGAATGCTCTCGCAATACCTCCGCAATTCTACGAGCTTCTAAGCGGTCAACACAGAGAAAATCTGCAAAGCGCCCTTCAGTAATCAGACCCCGATCCAATGCCTCAATTGCCAAGTGCTGGTAGTGGAGTGGCATCATATCAGTCCGCTGCGGGATTTCCTCAAAGCCAAGTTCTTGTTGCACCTTCCTGACTTTCAAACCGCGATCGCGCAATTGCTCCCAAGTTCCTGATGGCAAAAGTTCCATGTCCTCTAACCGATGAACGAGTGCTTCGACAGATACACCGTAGTAATGGGCTAGTGTGAATAGATGAGTCGGAGTGAACTTGCCATGCGTACGGTACATCTCATTGAACCGCTTGAGCAAGCCGCTTGTTGGCATCAAGAAATATTTTGGAAAAGTGTCGGCTAGCCGCTCGCTTTCTGGAACTCGCTGATACTGACCTTCAAAGTGGAACTCCGACTTTCGTCGATGTGCCAGAAAGTGAAGGTATCCATGCGCCAGAGACCAACGTCGTCGCTCTTCTGGGTGATTGGCGTTGATTGCCATGCAACCGCCAATTTGTTCATTATAGCTATACACTTCTGAGTATTTTGGTGGCATCTTCAGATAGAAGATGCGGAGTCCCACATCTTGCTCTAAAATGTCCCGAAGGCGTGGAATTGGACCATCCCCCAAACCGAGCCTTTGACGTTCTGCAACTGCTATGCTTTCCGCCGCAGACCTAATCGGTATATTTGTTACCTCATATTCCAGAGGATAGTTCTGCGGCAATGGTGCGTCCATAATCTTCTCAAGCTCTAGGTAATTCTGGCACAATTCCTCTAACTGAAGAATGAATGGTTTAATCTCAGCTTGTTGCTTCTCACTGCTCTGATACACTGCGCGGAACTGCACCTCAAGAGGTTCTACCACGGGTTGCGGTCGAACAAAGTCACTGACAGACCGCCCATAAGCACGCGCCAGTTTAATCAGTTCAGTTGGTTTCAGGCGGCGCTCCCCTTTCTCAATAGCAACCATAGTGGTGCGTGCAGCATCAATGATCTTAGCTGCATCAGTCTGAGTCATGCCATTTTTCTTCCGCGCTTGTTGAAGGAGCTCCCCCAATGTCCGCAGGTCGATGTTATCAAGGATGTTACTAGTCACAGTATTTTCCCTTAACCTTGTTGAGCCGAGACTACGCTGCTGGATGCTTCTTAGTCGCTGTCGGCATGGTTGAACCTCCAAAGTGCTGGAAGCTTGCTTTTATAGTTCTAAGTTAAAACATCAATCTGACATTGTCAACTTTTAGAGTTAATATTTTGATGTTAATGTCATTTTCGTCCTTTGATAGCAACATAGATATACTTATATTGATGTTTCGCTTACCCCATCTAAAATGTAAATGCTTATCATATTTTTGGACTGCGCTCAACATTCCTCTTCAATCACCTGCGTCACAAATTCTTGCACTAAAGGTACTCGAAAAGCATTTCCTTCCTGAGTTAAGATTTCTTTGCGTATTAATCTGTTCACCACACCTTTATCTTCTTGTGTGGGGGTTTCGCCTTTAACTAAACGCCGGAGTAAATTTCTATCTTTCTCACTTAAACTTGTCCATAATTCCCGAAAATACTGGTCGCCTCGCTCTAGTACGGTAGGAATAACTGTTTGAATATCTTGTAAAGTGGCTTTTGCTGTTGTAGTTTCTCGTCTATTCATTCTTATTTCCTGATTGAGGTATTCCACTACCTCATAACAAAGTAGTTGGACGAGATACGGTTGACAGTGGGTAAGTTCGATAATTTTATCTACCGCTTCTGGTTCGTATATTTTGGGGAAATCCTCGACAGGTTCTACAATCAACTCGCGGGCTGATTCCTCATCTAAAAAACTGACACGCACAGTACGAGTATTAATTAAATAATCGTTCCAATACGAGGGAAGTTCGGAAACCAAGTGCGAACCGCTAAATAACAAAGTCCATCGACGACGGTGTTGTAGAACATTACGAAGAAAGTTAAGCGGGACTCGACTCCTTGTCGTCTCAACGACTTCGCTTAAACGCTCAAATTCATCCAAACAAAGTAGAAAGCGCTTGTTTGGGTGAGTACGTTCAATTTCTGTTAACCAATTTTGTAGTTCAATGAAGGGGTCATTCGCAAAGTTGCAAAAATTCGCACTAAAATTTGCGTTTTTACCTAAATTTGGATAAGGTAAATCTAAAGGTCGGGGTAATCGTCGTGCAGCTTCAAGAATTTGGGATACCAGATTTTCGGCTAAACCCTCAAGTGTTGTTGCGGATGCTGCACCTTGTAAATCAACAAGTAAAGGTACAAGCGTTGAATCTACTTTGTCAGGCAAATATTTGAGAGCGGAAGTTTTACCCGTGCGGCGCTCGCCATATAATAGTAAAATAGGAGGCTGTTGTGATAGTGTTAAAGATTCGATTTCCCGAAAAATATCAATGCGTCCTTTAAAGCGAGCTTTAGCGGTTTCTGGATCTAAAGAATTACCAGCGATGTAATGTTGTGGAATCTCCCTTTGTCCCTGTGCTTCTTCTTTCAGCGTGCGCTGTGCAGTTGTGATAATTTCTAGCCAGTTGTTGGTAATGCGGCGAAAATTGGTAGCTATTTTGGGATTTTTTTCAAACGCTAGGCTGCTTTGAAGTCTTTGCAAAGCTTTGATGGGACGGTTGAGTGATTCAATGCGGCGAAATTTAGTAGTTGTCGTTTGAATGGATGCATTGACATCCTGGCTAATGTCTAACAATTGGGGTAAAGCATTTCCAAGTTCTTTTGGTGGTGGTGAGGGAATCCACCTTAACTGATTGATAGCTTCAGCAATGTCGCCAAGTGTTTGACAAGAACTTGTCATATCAATGACAATATCTACTATGGCTTGTGCAGCGACTTTTTGCTGGTTAGTAGAAGAAATTAAGTAATCAATTGTTTCGCGGGCTTTGCCTGGGTTTTCTTTGTACGCATCTGTAATAAATTCAGACATAAAAGGCAGAGGTAAAATGATTTTTTCATCAAAGCGAGGCGGTAAATAACCTATTAATTTTGATGATTTGACTGCATTGAGTGAAAAAAATCGTAAAAATAGCATCCATAATAGCTCAGGTATCCAAAAATAAACCCGCAGCACACCCAAAATAAACGCCACGCCTAACGCCACGCCACTCGCCACGCCAAACGCCACGCCAAACGCCACGCCA
>JAWQFQ010000167.1:0-21012 GCA_035967975.1 Scytonema sp. PMC 1070.18 | reverse complement strand
GGAGTGAGGGAGGGAGGGAGAATTATTCACCCACACCCCACACCCCACACCCGCTTTTAATTCTGTTGATGAGAAAAGATGTAAGCACCTCATTTAGGATTGCTATATCCATTCATCCTCATCGAATTCGTTCATGTCATCATCTTCTTCATCCCAGTGTTGATAAAAACGATATCCACATCGATATTTTGAGTATTTTTCAAGCTGGTGCGGAAAATCCTCCGGTTCCACATCCAAAATTCTCACCAGTTCAGTCAGGGGATAATCTTGCTGTTCGGTGATAGTGATTTCGCGTCCGTAACATTCGCGATCGCCATCAATTATGGGAAGAGAGTTCCAGTCAAACTTCATCAAAAGTGAATTGCGTCTATCGTAAGGAACGTGAAATGTAATGGTAGAATCGACAAGGCTTTGGAACTCGATTAACCAATAACCTGTTCTAGATAGATTGATTTCATGCCATTTAGAAAAATCAGCATGGTCAGTATTTCCCCATCTATCTGTAAAATCATTCATCCCAAGCGTTTCATAAGAAATAGCATATTTAGTTAACTCAGAATAAATATGTTTGGGGTCTATGATTTCACCCTTAATAACTTGCTGGAAAACATTCAAGACTAAAACCTTTGTTTTTTCTAATTCCATTTCTCTCAGCGCAGAATCGAGAGTATGATAGACAAAATCCTCAGACAAATCGTGATAATCTGGAACTTCACCAAGTATATTTTTAGCCCAATTTATCGCATCTTCAATCTCTTGAATAGAACCTGGAATGTACGTTTCGGGTTCTACTGTGTAAGTCAATTCAGGTTCATGAGGTTGTTTAGGACATGGATGAGTGAGAGGAATTCTAGAGAATGGATGAGTTGGAGATTTTTCATCAAACTTGAACCCTTGTCGTTCTAGTCGTTCTATCCAATCTTTCTTTAATGATTTTCCACTATTTGAACGAGCAATTTGTTTATTATTTTCTTTTGCCCATTTTTTAGCCGCTTCAGCTTTTCGATTAGACCATTGATTTTTCAGCTGATTGTACTCATCAATAGCAGGTTGTCGTAACTCGATTTCATCATCGTGAAGTTTTTTAAGTTCAAGATAAATATTTAAATTATTTTTGTAATCAGCTTGACGACGTTCAATAATATCCTCAGGAAAACTGACTTCATAATCACTGTTGCAACAAAAATCAACTAATATTTGATAGAACTTTAGTTCCTCATCTGTTAAATTCCAATCATCGGGGGTATCGCAGTATCCCAGTGTATCTAAATCTGCTCCATGATTAGCAATTTGTTCGCGCATTGCTGCAAACACGGGTGACTCTCGTCGGATGATGAACGTGGGAATCATCTCATTAGACGTTACCCATTCAGCGATTTTGCGGTCTTTCAAATCATACAACGCGTCTTTATCGTCGTACCAAAAATATTCTTTCAGTTTTGCCCAACGATTTACAAGGGCGAGTGCTTGTACCGGGGTTAATTCTGAAACAGGTTTGTCTGCAACGTATGTCATTTTTTCAAAATACTTAATCAAGAGTATTTTTTTTACTAAATCAATACAGCTTTGCGGTTTATTAAAAACATCGTGTAGTTTGGGTTGGGTAATTTTTCCTACGCCAACCCAATAGCTTGTCGCCTACGTCCACTTCTCGCCAAGTTCGGCTAACTGATCTTGTAATTCCAGTACCGGATTAAAAATGATTATATAGGTTACACCAGGGCTGAGACGACGTATTACGCGTAGATGACATTCCGCATCACTCCGGCGGCGGAAACGAGCCACCACTTGGTTTTGCATACTTGGTTGAAGCTTAACCAGACACCAAGGATTTAACTTATCTAAGTACGTCATTGAATTCTCCAATTAATTTTTGCGAACTCAAGCAAGCTTAATGCGAAGGCATAAAAAAAGACATTTCACGCTGATATAACATTTTTTTGAGTTTTGATGTAGAATTTAAGATTCCGGTTCAAAATCGTTCCTCCTGTCAAGGAAACAAAGTTGTATCAAAAGCTCTGGTGGAATGTCTTGAAAGTGTTCTAGTAAAAAATCCATCAATGCAAGATGGCGCAAATCGGTGGGTGTGGGACGGCGGTAGTAGCGACCTTTTGCAAACCAACCTTGAACAGTGGAAAGCGATCGCGAGCAGATTTGAGCCAGCATGTCATAGTTGACCTGCCATTTAGAGTAGAATTGTTCGGGTGTCATTCCTAACTGACAGCGACTGTAGAATTTAATCAAATCTTGCTCTTGCTGAGACAGAGGACGAGGATTCATAAAGAGTTTTTCTGTGTTCTCTACCCAAAAGGTTCTAAATCGTCTTCCCAAGCAGTATCAGCAACCATCCAAGCTGCACTTGGACTATCTTTGCTCAACCATATGAGATAGCACCACATCCAACAACAACGATGGGAAGCAAAGTTATAGAATCTGCCAATGACAATACCCCAGTCCGTATTGCTTCTCTGGAATCGCCAACGCAGTTTGTCACCGTACAAAAAATGAGGAGCTTTCACTTTGTCCGGAAAGTTGGTTGGTAGATGAATAGATTGGGGTTGAAATTTCGGCTTGATGCAGCCTGGGATGATATCCCAGTTACTGTGATGAATAGTATGCAGGTATTTGGCAATCAGCTGACCATTGATGCTTTCGGTGAACTGAGTTATCAAAATAGCAGCTACACTTTCTAATTCTTCGCATCCGAGATGTATCCGGATGCTGTTATCAGCTTGAGAGTAGTTGCTGAGTTTTGCAAGTAGTTTTGTAATCCCAAAATCATCCAACGCTTGCTGATAGCCCCTGCTCCCATCACTATGGCAGCAAACAGGTCTGATCATCAAAAAATTGCTCCTTACATAGGGAAGCCAGAAGCTAGCGTCAGCTTAGATGAACACTAGCTTTTGACTTGATAGATAGCTCCAACGGTTGCGTAGAGCAACCACCTTATGGAAATAACTATAACACAGTTTTTGTGTGCTTTTATTTGTTTCAGTGTGTTTTTGTCAAAAAGTCCAGTAGAGCCTATGATGGGGACATGGCTAAAGTAACTGTGACGCTTTACATAGAAGAGGCAGACAAGGAGGCTCTGCAAAAATTAGCAGAAGCGGAGGATCGTTCCTTGTCTCAAATGGCGGTGTTAATTCTGAAAAAGACACTGCATGACAATCACGACGAAGGAAACAACCGCTCTATCGGGGAATATAGAAGGGATGATGCGCCACTCAAACCTTCCATTGTTTCCGATTCACCTTCTAAATATCGAACTAATGGGTCATTACAAAAGCCGACTAGTCATCTGCGGACCACAACAGTTGAGTTGGAAGCCCACGAACTACGAAAATTAGCCTCAAAAATTTCCGAACTTGAAAATGCGGCGGGTGAGATTGACTTGAAATTTAAAGTGCAAATTGAACTCAATGCAGAAACCCAGGTAACAGATGAAATAATTGCTAGGCTCAATGAGATTCTTCAAGATTAGGCAATAGGCAATGGGCAATGGGCAATAGGATTCTAGAATATTAAGGTGTATCCAGCTTCGTAAAAATCAAATAGGAGTCCTATATTTTGAGTCAGAGGCAAAAACTTAAAACCCCTGATAAGGCGAGAAACCCGGTATCTTGGAGATACCGGGTTTCTGGAGTTTCGCAATTTTACAAATTAAATAAAATTTGTTGCGATCGCGCTCGGACTTCAGGCGATTAGGCATTGAGTTGAGATGGCGGTTCTCAAGGAAGCGCCAGTTTTTAATTTTCTCTCAGTATTTTTGGTAATACTGCATCAATTTGTTCTGGTGGTATTTTTACGCGACCGGGCGCAACCGCTAACATATCCATGTATTTATGGAAAGCTTCTGTATCTTGAGGGTTTTGACGTACATATGCCAGTAATTCAGCCCGTGTCATACCTTCAAAATTTGATTCCGTCATAAATCATTCCTCCATCAATGTCAATCTCAATTTCTAACGAGAAAATTTGTTGCGCTACACGATTGGACTTCACGCGATCGCGCTCTGCTTTAGGGTTATTGCTTTTGTTGGTGTTGCTGAATAATCTCCATTAGTTGCTCATCAGATTCAAGAGGTTTGGCGTTTGCTGCTATTCGGTCAGATAACTCGTAGAAAGCTTCTTCATCATCTCGGTGCGCCAAAACGTATTGCCTAAGTTCGGCTTTACTCATCGTCTTGAAGTTCGGCTTGGTCATAAGCTACTTTTCCTTGCTTTGTTACTATTATCTCAAGCTCGTCTTTTTGTTTGGGTGTGGGTTGCATCTCATCAAAAAATTGCTCCTTATACCATTTCACTTTTTTGGTAATACAAATACGTGGGTAAGGGCGAACGGCCGTTCGCCCCTACTGCAATATTATTCATTGCTTCAGTTCAAGGCTTCATAGCTTACGGAAGTACAAAACTGACATAAAAAAGCCATAAATCAAGCTACTATCCACCTTATGGAAATAACTATAACACAAATCTTGTGTGTTTTTATTTGTTTTTATGTAAATCAGTCAAACCCCTCACCAAAGCCTATGATGGGGATATGGCTAAAGTAACTGTGACTCTTTATATAGAAGAAGACGACAAGGAGGCTCTGCAAGAATTAGCAGATGCGGAAGATCGTTCTTTGTCTCAAATGGCGGTGTTAATTCTGAAAAAGACACTACATAAAAATCAAGACGAAGCAAAAAACCGCTCAACCAGAGAACACGGAAGGGATGATGCGCCACTCAAACCTTCCACTGTTTCCGATGCACCTTCTAAATACCGAACTAATGGGTCACTACAAAAGCCAAAGAGCAATCTGTGGACGACACCAGCTTACCTGGAAGCCCACGAACTGCAAGAATTAGCCGCTAAAATTTCCGAACTTGAAAATGCGGCTAATGGGATTGACCTGAGATTTAAGGTGCAAATTGAACTGAATGCAGAGTCTCAGGTATCAAATGAAACTATTGCTAGGCTCAATGAGATTCTTCAGGAAATTGCAGAAAATCTCAGGCTAACTTGAAAATAGTAATGTGGAGATTTAGCCAAATAAAGACAGCTTACTGTACTTTTCAGCTAGAAGATAGTAAAATGTGACTCTGGATTTACTCCTAGTGTCTTTCATCTGATTGCACACACCCAAAATCGCCTCATCTAGTTCGGCATCACTACTGGTCAGTCCTAGCTTTTTCTTTAAAAAACTCTCTCGAACCCGCGCAAGCTCAGTGGGATCTGAACAAGAAACTAGGGATGCATCTTTGCTGCGTAGAGCAATCCCTAAATGTTTCACAATTCCTCCCACTACATTCTCGTCACAGTTCTCAGTATATTTTTTGATGTCGTCTGTATAATTTGTCATAGCCAACTTCTTCAAAAAGACTTCATCAAACAAATTTAGCTTGAAACTAGGGTGTAATGCAATACTCTTCGTCGATCAACTCGGTCTTCAAGTTAAAAGACTTTAATTTTTCGTTGCACCAATGTCAGGATGTTTGTTGTTTTCATCCATGCATTCCTGATACTTTTAACTTGTCAAAATCGCTGTAATCCAGCACTATTGCCTATTACCTATTACCTATTACCTATTGCCAATTTCCTACCAAAATGTAAGATGCCCAATAATAGGGATGAGGAGGTAAAGCTCTAAGTTCTTCAAATGGAGGCTTTGTCTTCAGCGCTTCTATCAATGACAACTGAGCCATCCTGAGAGCATCTAATTTTTTCTCTCCTGGTTTTTTTAATTCTTGGTAGAATTTACCCATGACCTCAGCAGTGGAGGCATCTCCCACAGGCCAAAGAGTTGCAATTGTACTGCGTGCGCCAGAACGCACAGCGGTTCCAGCCAAACCTAAGACAGCACGCTCATCACCAGTAGCAGTTTCGCAAGCACTCAGCACTAGTAGCTCCAGGTCTTCGGCTGATTCTCTTAATAAAGTACTTAATTCATTGATACTGATACTTTTCCCATCTCCTGTAATAATAAAGTTCTTTTCAGGATTAGAGCTAAATAGCCCATGAGTCGCTAAGTGGACAATAGGAAAATTGGATTTGAGTTGGTTTTGGAGAGTTTTTGCGGTAAACTCCTGATTCAGGAGCTTTAAAGAAGAAGGAAAAGCTGCTTTGATTTCATTTAATTCTTTAGGTACGTTAGTTAGTGCAGGAAAAATCTCTTCCTGTACCTTAATTTGCTCACTAACTCCAGCTGCTAGAACCTTAATTGGTTTCTGTTTTAATTGTTTAGAGTTTACAAGTTGCAAGCTTGGAACCAGAGCAACGCCATATTTCTCGATTAGATATTGTTGACCATCATAGAGCGCAGCCATAGGGACTCTCTGCAATTGACTATTGAGCACAAAGACTAAACTTTTGATTTTGTTAGCATTTAACTCTGTCTCAAAAGGTTGGATTAACCAAATATAAAGCTGTTCAAAAATCGGTAAAACCTGCTGGATATTTTCTTTTAGCTCCTGTGGGTTTGGGTTAGCAGTGGATAGTATGTTACGAGCAGAAGTATTTAAAGTTACATTGTCTAAGTTGTCATAAAGCTGATCTAAAATGTCATTGACTTCCTTTTCAGTGATGGAAATTGCTACTTTTTGCAAACGTTGTCCTGGCAAAGATAAAATAACTTCTAAGCGGTTTTTGAGAACAATGGGATAGACTACAGCTGCTTGGGGATCGAGATCGTCAATCTGCACCACGACATCGGTTTCCTGAGAACAGGGATCTTGAAAAAAGTTGTCTAATTCTGCTAATTGTAATGACTCTATGACCCTTCGGGCAAACTCTAAGCGGCTTTTTGGTTTGTTGGCTTCAACTTTTTCCTGTGTTATGCTAGCATTTGATACGACTAAGGTACTTAGCTCGCTTGGACTTAGTTCTGATTTAAAGTCTGATTTCAAGAGCAAATCCGCTAGTTCTAGGTAAACAGGTTTGACCTCTTGGAGAAAGTCAAACTGGACATCACGATTGTTGGTGTTTAAATCGCTACGCAGAGACTGAAGGGTGTTGAAGGCGGATGTGTAAGCAGCAATAGCTCCTTTTGTATCTCCGTTTTCTCTCAGTAAACCTCCTAATTGAGATTGCCAAAGATAAGTAATTTCTCGCGTATCTACTGTGACATTTTGTCCCGTCCCTAAAATCAGAGCTTGCCGAGTCGTTTCAATTGCTCGACTTAGCTGCCCCTGTTGCTGGTATAATTTGCCTAGATAACCTAGAACGTAGCTTTCTGCTTGCTTGTCTTGTAGGCTATGAGCTTGTTGCAACGCTGCGTTCAAAACAGGCTCAGCTTTGTTGAGTTGTTTGCTTTTCATTAAACTTTGAGCAAAGTTTATGTGAGCGTAAATTGCTGTCCGATTGAGAGGAAGAGTGACAAGTGTGGATTCAATCTGACTTTGCACAGCTTGTGCATCTTGACTCAACTTTACCTTTAACTCGAACAAAAAATCCTTTGCCCGTTCGACCAACTGATATTCACCAAACTCAGACCAAGAAGCGATACGCCGATTCGTTTGCTCTTCCCACCATTTTTGAATCTCTAGTAATAGCTTGAAGTGATTCAGTTGTGCTTGAATTTTAGGAATTGGTGAAGCTGATGTCACTGTTGCTGCTTGGACGTAGTTATTCAAAGCCTGTTGGTAAGGCGCTAAAGCAGCTTCCTGAGATTTGCGGTCGATAATTTCAGTGACGACTTCATAGTCCCAACGGTCTCGCATTTGCTTCCCTAGAGCGCGTTCGGTGTTACCTGAACTCAGCAAAACAGCACTGAACTCGGGTGATTCTTTCATGAGTGACAAACTCAACTGCAAAACTTTCTGGGACTGCTTCAAAAATCCTTGTCTTCGCAGAACTTCACCGAGACTACGCAAGCCAACAGCTTGGGTTAACGAAATAGAATTTTGCTGTTGCGAGAGCTTTGTGAGGAAGTTATCTATTTGTTCTTGGCTACAGCTTGGGTTATTCACAGCAAAAGCTTGGAGTAGAGTCTTGCAAGCTTTGGGATATAACCCTAAATTTTGAAGAGCTTGAGATTTGTTGATGAGGCTTTTACTTATCCCTTCGCGATCGCCCATTCGCTGATAAGCCGAGGCTGCTTCTTCCCACAACTGAGCGGCTTCATCAAATTTTCCAACATCGTAGCGTTGTTGACCTTCCCGTACCAGTTGTAGCGCACGACTAGACGAATTTTGAATTTTGAATTCCGAGTTATTATCCTTCATTCCTGCAAGGCTAATATCCGACCAAGCTGAAATAGTTAAAATACACACCAGTCCAAACAAGACTAGAAGGAAGAAATTAATTATACCACGGTACTTTCTAATCATCATATCTATATAAATGGGACTTTCAAAACGGTCTGTACTCCAGTCGAAAATACAAGCCATTTTCTTGCCATGTCCTGTCTCTTGAATTAATATTTGTTAAAGGGATACCCCAATCTATATGAGTCGTAAATTTGTCACCCATCTCCCAGATTAAACCAAATCCTACACCCACCAAGGTATTAGGGTCTGGAGCGTCCCCGCTTGTGTTCCATCCGATACCAAAATCAATGAATGGTACAATCTGTAAAGTGCCTTCCACCTCTGGTACTCGTACAATCGGTAACCGTACTTCTACAGATGCAAAAATGCCATTGTCAGTGAGCAGAGCATCCTGACGATAACCCCTCACAGTTGCTTGTCCCCCTAAACTAAATTGCTCTCGGGAAAGTAGAGAATCGCTTGCGAGTTGCACGTTAGAACGAACTAACAAAGTCGGACTCACAGCAGGCTTACCTTTTACCTCTCCGAAACGGCGCAGATACAGCATTTGTCCCCGCCAAAGGAAAAATTGGCTATCCGGTTCGCTGCTATTAATAGTGGCATCAAAGGCACCAACGCCAACACTAAATTCAGAACGAGCAGCCAAAACATCTTGACGACTTCGTTGAAGCCATTCTTGAGCAAAATTTAGTGCAGAAATACGGGTTTCTCCGTTGACATCTGCTCCTGGGAACAAAGGAAAGTCAACGCCTAAAATAGAGGAATGACTTTCTCTTCTAGCTGCTGTAAAACTGAGGGCAAATTCTTGACTGCGTTGTGGAGTAGCTGTTTGAATAATAGGTTGACGAAAGGTGAGTTCAAACTCGCGAGAGTCTACCTCAATATCCAAATTTCTGAAAGAGGATTCAATAATGTCGTTGTTGGTAATTCGATAGTCGAAGCGTAAAGTGCCATTATGGGGATTAATTGGCAGAGTATAACTACCCTCAAACCTATTACTACCATCGGTATTGTTGTAAGCAAAACTCAACTCATCTCCCAGCCCCAAGAGGTTAGCTTCTGATATCTCAATACCGCGTTCAAAACTACCGACACTAGGGTTACGGTTATTATCGAGTTTTAATCCAACGCTGAAAGTTTTCGCTCCCCTCACCGTCACCTCTAGAGAATTCATTCCTGGTTTAGTTCCAGCACTCAGTTCAGCATTTAAGCTTTCAATTAAAGGATTGAGTTGCAACAATTGCAGTGCTTCTTGCAGGCGATTCACATTGAAGGGTTTTGAAGTCGCTACAGCAATGCGACTGCGGACATAATTTGGGTTCAGTCGCCCTTTAGCGATATTGACTTTAATCTCTTCCAAACTACCTTCAAGTATCTGAATTGTGACAGTACCTGAGCGAATTTCTTGACTGGGTATGTAAGCACCAGAAGTAATATAGCCCTTTTTGAGATAAAGCTCAGTGACTTTATTTGCAGCTTGCAGAAGTTGTTCAAAAGTGATGGGTTCTTCAATAAACTCCGCCGTCACTTGGTTTAACTCTTCTTGGCTAAATACAGTGCTACCGACAAACTCAAACTTCTTAACGACAATTACCCCAGGGACTTTTTGGATTTCTTCAGGAGATGGAGGCGCTGTCGGAGGAAGTTGGAGTGGTTTTTGGTGTGGGGGAAGTGGAGTTGGCTCTTGTTGTTCTGGGGGAATTGGGGTAACGGGATTGCTTGGCTCTTGTTGTTCTGAGGGAATTGGGATAGTTGGGTTAATAAACTGCGCCCAAGCACAGGAGGTGCTAGAGAGTATGAGAAGTAGAGGAAGTAGGGGTAGGAAGAGGAGGGCGAGATGGGGTGAACGGGGGTTAAAATTTCCATCTGGGACTAGGATTTGTGGGGAACATTTCCTTCTTTTCCCGTGTCGCCGTAACTTCAATTTATTGACCATGACACGACGATGCGATCGCTCCAACCGCATAGGGGGTAACTATGGGAGCGTTAGCAGTGAGAACAACGGTACCTTTTGGATTTACAAACCAACCTCGGGCTGGAGGTGGTAACTTTGCTGTATGCGATCGCTCAACAGCCATCCTTGAATGAGAGAGATTTTCTACTTGGGAAGGCTCAAAACTCACCAATGCTTCATTGCTAAGTAGCTCATTAGGTTGGGGTGGTAATCCCCCACGCCCGGTGATGGTAAACTCACTCCTATCCTGTTCCTTTTTTGCTGTACATGCCTGCACCACAACTTCTTCAGGTTGAACTATCTCTTGTGGCGCATCAATAGCTTCCTGGTTAGCTTCAACATCCGTTGTGATGAATTGTACTACACCATCTAGTCCTAGTTGGGAACTAGCAGTAATTTCGCATTCTGGACAAACAAATAATCCTTGAGTGTTGATTTGGATGTTTCCTCCTCTCCCCTTGAAAGCATTGGCGGTGATTCGACTATTTTCCAGCAATAGAACAAAATCAGTGGGACTATAACCAGTAATGGTGATGTTACCACCGTTACCAGTTCCACCTGCTTCTGACGATATTTGACTACCGTGGCGCATTTGCAAGGAATATGTTTTCAGGATGATGTTACCACCTTCACCGGATTGGGTGGCGGCTGTGATACTACCCCCGTTGTCCAATAAAATCGAGCGAGCGTTTACACTAGCGTTTCCTGCATTACCTGTCCCCTGATTTCTCACAGTCACTTGAGCACCATCTGTGACCCTCAATTGACCTGTATTAATTGTTAAGTTTTGCGCTGACCCACTTGGTGCTGCAGGCAAGCGAAGAGCCTGTTGTAGGCTTGGATCTAGTATGTTTGCAGCAGAGCCTAGCAACGTTGGATTTGCAGAACCTGGGACTGTACCTCGCACTTCCACGAATTCAGAGGCGTTGACGATCGCATTTCCAGCCGAACCACTTCCGAATGTAGAAGCACCGACCGCTCCCCCATCCCGAACTGTTAATCTTGGTGTACTAACTGTCAGGTCACCAGCATCTCCAGCAGCACTTGTACTAACAGCCAAAGCACTAGGTATAAAAAACTGAGGTTCGACGCCAATAATTTCTATAGAATCAGTAGCATTTATGTTCAGATTTCCTCCATGACCTGTTCCAAAAGAGGACGATAAAATGGTTCCTCCACCAACTGCGGTCAAACGCCCAGTGGACACCGTATTATGACCTGAATCTCCAGAACTATAAGTTGCAGTGATGATAGAACTGGAGACGCTACGATTCACAGCACTAACTCCATTGACTTGCACGGATTCAGAGGCATTAATATTGATATTGCCACCTGTTCCTTCTCCAAAGGTTTTCGCAAAAACCGTTGCTCCTTCCTCAACGATTAAGTGCTTGGTTGTAATATCAATGTCTCCTCCTCTACCTGCTCCCACGGTTTCATTTGTTAAGCTGCTCCGAATTTTTCCATCTGCATTGGTTGTGCTGAGTTTTACAGACTCTCTAGCGTTTACTTGAATTGCTCCTGCGGGTTGGATACCTTGATTTTGAATTAAAATGAGTGAGCCGTCGCTTACCGAAAGGTTTTGACCCTGCACTTGAATTGAGCCGCCACTCGCACCACTAGCATCTACTAACGCCTGCGATCGCATCTCAATATCCTTAAAACCAAGAGCACCTTCATAGCCCAAAGTCCATCCACTCGCAATAGGATTAAGACTCACCTGACCTTCCGCCACGCTCCCTAACTCTACTCGTCCCGACTCTGCTGTGAGTGTACCTCCGTCTATGCGGATATCACCCCCAACCAAAGCCAAGGTTTGATTGGGATGTACCCCCAGACCTATTGAGGTACTCGTTCTCTTTACAGGAGAGAAGATGGGATCGCTAACAGTGAAAGCCTGAGTTGTACCTTGTACGCGAATTGTTCCCGGATTTTGTCTAAATTGCAAACCTACTGGAACACTAATAGTTAACAAAGGACGAGTTTGAGGATTTGTGGCGCTAAATTCCACACCATCAGCAAACTTAACACTACTCGCCGTACTACCCAAGAAAGAACCCCCAATATTCAGTTGAGCATTGGGACCAAAATGAATACCATTCGGATTAATAAAGATGATATTGGCACCATAATTTTCTCTGATTAATCCATCAATATTGGAAATTGAGCCTCCTGTTACCCGAGTAATAATGTTGTCAATGCGATCGCCATTTGTCGTGTTTTTAAAAAAAGCCTCACTCCCAGTTGGAATAGAAAATTCCTTAAAGCTGTGAAATAAATTGCTACCAGCTTGCGCTCCTCCAGTAATTTCATAGACATTACCTGACTGACCAACATTGGTTGGAATAGTTCCATCTGAAGAAATTTGTGCATGAATTGGGTTACTGGTTATTAGACAGTAGAGGAGGTAAACACTAGCAGCACTTGAAGTTTGCAAAATCAGGTTTTTCATGCTTAGTGTTGAGCGATCGCCCATGAATGACTGTTTTAAATATGCAGCATTTGAAACCAATGCATTCCAAAATCATCCGACTCCGAAAAGCAGGCGGATGTATATGCACTAACTCAGTGAGTTTCAATGCACTAATCAACTCTTACGTTGCAAACTGATTTTTGCAAGCTTCACTAAACCTGCATCAGAGTTAGGTTATGTGAGATTCTATAATAGACACCCCTGCTCAAACTCATTTCACTAGCACCCTGTTTGAGCTAAAAAAATGGTAAATTTTTGCACTCTGTTTAACTGTTAAAAATGGTAAACTTTACTTAAGCGTACTTAAGTTTTATTTCAAAGTAGTATCTAAGTAAATTCAACATCACTCTAAATTTTATATTCAAGCGTCAATCTAGGTCAAGACAGGAAGTCAATAATAATGAACAAACGTCAATTTTGGACAACGGCTATGTGGACAACTCCGCTCTTCACATTAGGCGTTGTAGCACCACTCGCTCAACCTAGCACAGCCCCCATGGCGAACGTTGCTTGCAAGACCAACGCTAGTGGTGTACCTACAGTGATTGCTACCTTTGCTGAACAAGAGACAGAGAAAGATTTTTCAGTCCTCAACTTCCTCCCCGAATATTTCTCACCCAAAGATGCTTTGGAAAACTGCCAGAATACAGCTAAAACTTTACAAACTCTTTACAATACAGAGCGTGCAAACTACTTGACAAATGACACAGTCAATTCACAACCTGTCGTCTGCGTTGTAGAACGCAGAGGAATCGGTTGCGATCGCGACAGTGCTCAGGTTTTGTTTACCCTCGATTCGACAGTTAACTCCTCTAAAGCTTTATACGACATACTAGGTAGTGATTTTAAACAAGCACAACCGCCTGATGCTAGGACTGTCAGTCGAATTTACTCTGATATCAAACCCAAACGTCGTAGTAATCGTTGGTGGTTCTTCCAATGAAATTAAGGGCGACAATTCATCTTTGCTTTCTCTACGACCTGATAATCTGACTTGAGTTTGAGAGCTTCTTCAAAGGCTTGAAGCCCTTTGTTGACTTCAGATGATTGACAGAACGTTAATCCCAAATAATACCAAGTTTCAGCTTTTTGAACTTGTGTTAGCTGGGATACATTCAGCATCTGATTAAATTGAGCAATTGCTTCATCGTTTCGTCCCAAGCTCTGAAGCACCAGACCTCGACCCCGTTGAGCAACAAAATAGTTTGGATTGTATGCTAACGCTTGGTCATAAGCTTTCAGGGCTTTTCCATATTCTCGTTTTTCAAATAACACCTTTCCTTTATGGCTAAAAGCAACCGATAAATTGCTCTGACTAGGTTCTTTGTCTTGAAACTGGTCAAAAAGTTTAATTGCTTCGTCAATAGCTACAAGTGCTTTGTCGGTTTCCTTAAGTGCTAGCAGTGATTCAGTTTTGTTAATCCAGAAAATTGGGTCTTTTGAATCGAGTGTAATGGCTTTATCAAAAGCAGCGATCGCCTGATTGTATTGCTTCAAGTTATATAATGCTTCTCCTTTACAATTCCAAGCATAGACAGCTTTCGGCTCAATGATAGTTGCTGCGGAACAAGATTCGAGCATCTTATTGAATTGTTGTAAGCCACCTAGTGCATAGCCTCGATTCGTCCAAGCTTGGTAATAGTTACTATCAATGTTCAAAATCTTGTTGTATTTCGCGATCGCCTCTCCAGATTTTCCTTTGTAGTATAATTCATTAGCTTCTTGAAAAAGAATTTCCACCTTTGTATTTTTAAAGAAATTAAAATGAATGACATTAACACCAAGAACGACCAAGCCAACAGTACCTAATAAAACCCAAATATGTTTGTAAACTTTATTTTCAGGATTAGAAATAGTTTTTTCTACTTCCAAAGGAAGACTTTCGGGAACTGGGTTGCTTTGAGCACTTTTGGTTATTTCTGAAGGTGAGATATCGAGGCTTTTCTCTAATTGTTGAGTTACCCAATTTAAATGAAAAATAGATTGATAAATCCGATTAGAGACTTTTAACTTATTTTCTTGTGGGACGACTAAACCCAAATTTAGCAGTTCTGCTTGTACGGGACCACCATCAATTGGAACTTCTCCCAAATACAAGATTTGTTGATAAAGCCGCAGCAGCGATAAAGAATTGCACTGCTTATTTCTAACAAGTCCTTCCTGAATCGACTTCAAATGCTCAGATGCTGCTTGAGTTTCCCAATGATTAATTAAGCGACTTTGCACAAGCTGCTGGACTCTTGCGGCTTCTTCACCAGCTGGAATCAAAACTTCAAATTCAGTTAGTAATTGACAAAGCTTTTGGGTGAGAAACGGCTGAGCACCTGTCCATGACAAGATTTCTTCTAGCACAATGTCTGGGCGACTGGCTTTTTCATCTAATTTAAATGATTTAATTGTGTTGTGACTAAAAGGTCGTAAACGTGCTAATTCTTGGTCAATCCAACTGTGATTAAAAACAGATTGATAAATCCGATTAGAGACTTTTAACTTATCTTCCTGTTGGACAACTAATCCCAAATTGAGCAGTTCTGCTTGTACGGGACCGCCATCAATAGAAACCTCTCCCTGACGCAAGATTTGCTGATAAAGCCGCAGCAGCGATAAGGAATCACACTGCTTATTTCTAATCAGCCCCTCCTGAATCGACTTCAAATGCTCAGATGCTGCTTGAGTTTCCCAATGTTTGATTAAGTAACTTTGCACGAGGCGCTGTACTATTGCTGCTTCTTCACCTGCTGGAATCACAACTTCCAATTCAGTCAGTAATTGACAAAGCTTTTGAGTTAGAAACGGCTGAGCACCTGTCCATGACAGAATCTCTTCTAGCAAAATTTCTGGGCGACTGGCTTTTCCTCCTAATTTGAATAAAGGTTGTAAACGTACTAACTCTTGGTCAATCCAACTGCGATTAAAAACAGATTGGTAAATCCGATTAGAGACTTTTAACTTATCTTCCTGTTGGATAACTAATCCCAAATTGAGTAGTTCTGCTTGTACAGGACCGCCATCAATAGGAACCTCTCCCTGACACCAGATTTGCTGATATAGCCGCAATAACAATAGGGAATCGCACTGCTTATTTTTAACAAGCCCCTCCTGAATAGCTTTCAAATGCTCAGATGCTGCTTCAGTTTCCCAATGATTAATTAAACGGCTTTGTACTAGCTGCTGTACTATTGCTGCTTCCTCACCTGCTGGAATCAAAGCTTCAAATTCAGTCAGTAATTGACAAAGCTTTTGGGTGAGAAACAACTGAGCACCTGTCCATGACAGAATCTCTTCTAGCAAAATTTCTGGGCGACTGGCTTTTTCTTCTAATTTGAATAATTTAATTATGCTGCGGTTAAGAGGTCGTAAACTTGTTAATTCTGGAGTCACTTCGCTTTGATTAGAAGCTGATTGATAGATGCGATGAGGAGTGTCTGACTTGTCTTCCTGTTGCACAACCAATTCCAAATTCGGTAGTTTTATTTGTGTTGAATTTTGAAGCAAACCCCTGGATTCTGTCCTTTGGAGTTCTAACGGCTGATACTTTGGGTTTCCGATGTTTTTATTCACTTGGTATATTCTCAACCTTTTTCTGAGTCTGGCTTGTCGGAATGTCTTCTGCATCAAAGGTTTTCCACAATTTTTGACTACATAAAATGTATTCGTAATTGTTTGTCATACACTTATCCTCCCGTGAGGAGGGTTGTAAGCGTTCAGCTCTTTAGCCGTCAGCAGTCAGCTTAGAAACAGATTTTCGGGCGTTTTCTATGCGTTTTTGATAAGCTAATTAAAGACCCCTATAGCTGATAAAAGCTGATGGCTGAACGCTTACAGAGGGCTAAGGCTAGTCAAAAGTAAGAACCTCATAAATAAACTTAGAGGCTTGTACCTTTTTCTTTCTGGTCAGTGTGTATAACTGTTGTGTATAGTTTATTACTAATATATTGACATACTACCATAGGTCGCGCTTTATAATTACGTTAGCAATATTTACCAACGTAATCCGTGCTAATTCTTGGACGACTTAGTACTATTCAATAATACTGCGTTATACCACTTACAACAGGAATGTTAGCTAAATTCCTGCAACCTTATCCTAATTCAAAAAATCTTTGCAACACATAATGAACTAGAAGCTCTTCTATAACTCTGAAGAGAGAATAATTGAGGCATCCATCTTGTGGTACGGGCGTCCCCGCCCGTCCTGTATCAATACTTGAAGGTTTTGACTCGATCCCCCCAACCCCCCTTATGAAGGGGGGCTTTAAACTACCCCTGTTAAGGTGAGCATTTGTACTAACGATTTACAAGGGTTTCAGCTTCGCACCCATTAAAATTTGGAAGCAAAAAATGAATATTTGCGCTCAATTTTAGATTTAAGGATTGGGGGTGCGACGTAAGAATCAGGCTTTAAGCTAGTACTTTGTTAGTACACCTTAACAGGGGTAGGGCTTTAAACCCCCCTTTTCAAGGGGGCTGGGGGGATCAAAACGGGATGAACACTATAACCCTTGCAGTATTGCGTCCTGTATTTGAAGCGGGCGTCAATCCCACCTACGATTGCTAATCGACTAGGAATCTCTGACGCTCTAGGTCGTTCTTCGCTACAGCACTGCTTTCCCGCTGAGTCAAAAAAGGGGATAAAACTTGGTTTTCTACGCTTTTTTCCTTTAATAAATCCAGCAACATTTGCATAGCATTGTGGATAATGACCCCTATTTTCCCTCTCCAAAAAATGGTTTATTTGATGGCGGTTACAACGCCTTAGCTCATTTGGTGTATTCTGGGAAGCAAGGGGCTGTTGGTATTGCTTACTCCCACGGCTATAGTCCTGGTGGTAAAGTCAATCTCACTGGTGGAACAGGTAGCCTACTCGCAATTTCTCCTTTTGGAGATAACATTGCTACCTCTAACAATATATTAGGCACGCAAGGATACTACCGCTTTTCGCAGAATTTCCAAATTCATGCTTGGGGTGGATATATTTGGTCAAATGCTGAAAATTCTGGTGTTAGCGCTATTGCTAATGGTAGGGGTGGAACGGATTCTCTTTTTGTCAACAAGGGTGACAATGCTAAGACTTGGTATGGAGCGATCAGCGTATCATTTCCAGATGTGGGAGGCGAGGGAAATCTACCAGGAATTCTCTTCGGTATACCACCATACGTATCTCATAGTGATGTCCGCAAAGATACGGAAAATGCATATCACATTGAAGCATTTTACCGTTGGCGTGTAAATGACAATATCTCCGTCACTCCTGGTTTTTGGGTGATTCTTAATCCCGAAAATAACAGTGAAAATGATACGCAATATGTAGGGGTTTTACGCACAACATTTGATTTTTAGTAAAAGACCGGGTGACGACGAATTACGTCATGAGTTTAACAAGATTCAAGAGTTATTGGGAGGAAATGAGTAGTGACACAAACTTTACGTAAACTAATAACCTTTGAAGAATTCGTTAAGTGGAAACCAGAAGGTGGGCGCTATGAACTGCATGATGGAGTCATTGTTGAGATGTCGCAGCCAACGGGAGATCATGAGGAAGTTACGGGACTTTTAGCAAGAAAATTAACTGTAGAATTTGACCGATTAAATTTACCCTACTTCATACCCAAGACTGCATTAGTTAAACCACCGGAAAATGAATCGGCTTATTCGCCGGATGTCGTAATACTGAATCGACCTAACCTAGTTAACGAACCGCTATGGAAAAAAGCATCTACCGTCACTCAAGCAGCGTCAGTTCCCTTAATTATTGAAGTGGTTAGCACTAACTGGCGGGATGATTATTTTACCAAGTTAGGTAAATACGAGGAAATTGGAATACCCGAATATTGGATTGTTGATTATCTTGCTCTTGGTGGTCGCAGGTTTATTGGTAACCCCAAACAGCCAACTATCTCTGTTTACTCGTTGGTTGAGGGCGAGTACCAAGTCACTCTGTTTAGAAATGGCGATCGCATTATCTCACCAACATTTCCGGAACTGGTCTTGACTGCAGAGCAAATCTTTCAGCCAACTTGATATACTTTGCCATACTGGATGTACTGCTGAGATGGATCAATTTGGTGGGTTAAATGGGTGTCCATCCGCCCTAGCATTTGCAGGTCTTCCTCAGCAAAATATTTTGATGTTAGGATGCGTGAAAGTAGAAATTTAGTGACCTCAAGATTTTCAATTTCTGAAGCAGGTCGCGAGCTGTGAACAGATGGAAGTTGCTCCGATAGCATGGATAATTCAGAACTAAAAATTTTGAATTCTTCAGGGGTAACATAAAAGATAACGCCTCGTTCAGGTGTTTCGCAAATAACCCGTGAGATGATTTCCTCAAGTCCTGCTAGCGATGGATTTGGGGTGACGCTGTATTTTGAGAGAGCAACACTAACTAGTCGTGCTTCAATATCTGTGGTGATTTTGTCAACATTATCTGGCAAAACATAGTGGCAGCAGTTAGCGTTCCTTTCAAATTCTGGTACAAATATTATGCTGAGTGTATGATTTAAGGTGACTTCGATTATTCCTTGGTAAAGTGGTGCGATCTCTGGCTCTTCTTCCCAGGCTTGAAGTCTAACTGAAACCAGAAAATCGTATCGTGGTGATGGCTTCATAGTGTTTTTACTCTTTGATTTAACGGTCCATCTTTAGCATTTGTCTATCTACAATCTCTTTGAGTTTTACCTGCTATTATTATTCTAGAGTAAAACCTCTTATGTCTCTATATTGGCTTTCTAGAGTGGAAATGTCTGGGAAATGTTCCTGCGCCCATGCTAGGCGAGTCGGGCTTCTTCTACCTTTAAGTCCTTTTTCTAGATACTTTCCTCTCCAAGCTCTGACTCCACGAGCGTGTTCTGCTAATAATTCAGGATTAGCGCCTCTTGAGTGGAGGCGAAGAAATTCAACAAGGCGGTTGTGATACTCAGTAATAGTGTTTTGCCAGCTGGTCAACACTCCACCGCGATCGCTGATATCTTTAACAAGACCATCCGGATACTCAATAACCCGTTCAGTCGGTAGGAGTTTTTCTCCAAATCGTTCGGTTAGCTGTTGTATATGTCCAAGTTCATGTTCAAGATCCAGATACCTCATGCCCTCTTGAATATAAAGTATTTTTTCGACTCGAATTATTTCTAAATCTGGATTTAATACTTCACGTACGACTACGTGAGGTTCATCACGTAGAGTATTTTTAACTATGAATTCTAACCGCTTAATCTCTGCAATTGAACTTTCATAATTAGGATGCTGTTCCATTCGTACTGACCCTTCACGAAGGGTTTCAGGAGTGGGATCAAGACCATGTTTTGCTCCACTTGCAAGATGTTCTAGGGATTTTTGCGGCTTCAAAGTTGGGACACAACAGAGGTATAACGTTTTTTATTATGCCTTTTTTTTTGATAATTCTCTAATCTTGCGTTGAGAAACCTTTGAGCTTGTTAAAATTCCGCCGAAAATAGGGTTTGAAAACACAATTTTCGCTCTGGCGATCGCTTAAGATTTAGACGATCCAGAAAAATTTGCTAAACGCCGCCGTCAGGTTGAAATCCAGATTCAAAGGCTAACTGAAAAGCTAACCAGTCGAATTCCCAAAGGTAGAGATTTAACTAATACTAAATGGTTGCAAACACTCTTCACAGCTACAACCACTGTTCCAGAAGACAATGCTGAAGCTAAACGCTGGCAGGATATTCTGTTAACCCAATCAAGTTCTCTACCATTTCCCCTTGTTTTTGAAACAAACGAAGACCTAGTGTGGTCAAAAAATCAAAAAGGGAGATTATGTGTTCGCTTCAATGGCTTGAGCAATCTCATCTTTGAGGTGTACTGCGACAATCGCCAGCTTCACTGGTTTCAACGCTTTTTAGAAGACCAACAGACCAAGCGCACTAGCAAAAATCAGCACTCAAGTGGCTTGTTTACTCTCAGAAATGGTCGTCTAGCTTGGCTTGAAGGCGAGGGAAAAAGCGAACCTTGGAACCTTCAAGGCTTAGCTAGCTTAAGTGACATTAATTTGTCTTTAACGACAACAATCTGTCACCGATGACAAATAATTAGTCACTGTACATTTTTGGCTGAAAGCTGACCTTTTAGAGTATGAAGCCAGCAGTCGGATTTGAACCGACGACCTTCCGATTACAAGTCGGATGCACTACCACTGTGCTATGCTGGCGAGAGTGTTGTCAGAGCTTGAGGAAAAGTAAGATTAGCTTTTAGACATCACACTAATTTATGATTTTACCACAAGATAGTGGATTGTAAACACTCACAGGTCAGAAAAGATTTTTTTTGGGAAGGGGTGTAAGGATGTGGGGGTGTAGGGGTGTAAGGGTGTAGGGGTGTAG
>JAWQFQ010000166.1:0-21086 GCA_035967975.1 Scytonema sp. PMC 1070.18 | reverse complement strand
CACCGTCCCGCCCGTCAGAGTTCCACCGTCCCGCCCGTCAGAGTTCCACCGTCCCGCCCGTCAGAGTTCCACCGTCCCACCCGATAGAAATAATAGAAGTAGAGATAATTTCTAGTCTGGGGATGGGAAGTATAAAGATACAGACGGGCAAGGATGCCCGTACCACAAGAGAAAGCAAAAAATTGATTTTCAATGCAAGAGCCAAAATTTAAAGTTTTTCAGAGAACTTTGCCCCATTGGGAACTTGATGGAGCAATTTATTTTGTTACCTTTAAAACTTGGGAAAGAATAGAACTTACCTCAGAAGCTAGACAAGTTGTTTTTGATGCTTGCTTATTTTTTAATAACAAGAGATATAAAATTTTTGTTTTGGTTATAATGCCTGACCATGTACATATGCTACTTCAGCCTACACTCAAATCGGAAAATGAGTTTTGGTCTTTAAGTAGTATTATGCACAGTATTAAAAGTTATAGTGCCAAACAAATTCCTAAGGTGATGAAATATATAGGTACAGTTTGGCAAGAAGAGAGATACGATCGCATTATTAGAAATGACCATGAGTTTCAAGGATGTTGGGAATACATTAGACAAAATCCTGTTAAAGCAGGGCTATCAGCTAGCCCAGAAGAGTATCCTTTTTTCTGGCAAAATTCTAAATAATAGAGCTTTTTCTATTTTTCTTATGCTTTGGGGACTTCCAAGAAAGAAATTCGGACCGAATGTGGGGCGGGCGTCCTCATCAGCCTTCCTTTGTACTGACGGGCGGGACGCCCGTACCACAAGAGATATAGTCCGACTTTTTTTATTTGGAAGTCCTTTACCATTAAATTGTCTGTGAAGTCTTCCAATCTTCCCGTGCGATCGCCAGTAAGTTCTCCTCCACCCATTTACCATGCTTCAGAAAACCGTGGGGAACATAGCAGACGAATTTCATTCCAGATATTTTTAACACTTTCTCGCTACCCGTATTCCATAAAGCGTGGCATGCTTCTATGCAGTTAGCACCCAAAACTGTGAACCCAAAGTCAATAATTGCTTTCGCCGCCTCTGTCATATAACCATGACCTTGATGTTCTGGATGTGTCCAGAACCCAATACTCCAAACGCCGTCCGCTTGTTCTTTTCTAATAGAAATTCTGCCTAAGAATTTACTTGTCTTGGCAAGTTGAATGGTAAATGTGTACGCTAAACCAGAATCCCAAGCTTGAAGACTCTTTTGAAAAGGTTCTTGAAGTTCTTCGATGGATTGTGGTGATTCCCAAAGCATCCCATCATTAAAACCTTCAACCCTGGTAGCTGAGAAAACGTAAGGAATATCTTGCTTGCAAACGCATCTAAGAATGCAGCGCTCAGTATAGATTCGATATGTTCTTGGTATTTTCATGTTGTAACATAAGAAATCTTAACATAAGAAATCTGATCTCACTTTAATTCCAAGAACAAGGAAAGCGACCATCAACCTTTACAGGAGCAAAATTCCTATGACTACGACATCACAAGTAGAACACCTGTACACTTTTGAGGAGTATTTGACCTATGATGATGACACAGACAAGCGGTATGAGCTTGAGGATGGAATATTACTAGAGATGCCTCCAGCCTCAGACATACATGAAGATATCATCACTTTTCTACTAATTTACCTCCATCAGGAAATTCAGCGAATGAATCTAAATTGGAAGGTTCGCCCTAGTGGTACAGGTGTTCGCACCACGAGAAAATAATCTCGACTTCCTGATTTAATTGTCATGACTCCAGAGCAGCAACAATCAATTAAAGGGAAATCTGCCATTTTAGAAGTTCCACCATTACTAGTAGTGGAAGTGGTTAGCGCTGACTCGGTAAAACGAGATTACAAAAAGAAACCTCTTGAGTATGCTGCATTCAAAATTCCTGAATATTGGATAGTTGACCCAATCAAAAATAAGGTAACTGTTTATGTATTAATAGACAACCAGTATGAGATAAGCGTCTTTACCGGAAATCAGCAAATCGTCTCGGACACTTTCTGTAAATTGACATTAACTGTTGAGCGATTGTTAGCAGCATGAGGCATTAAATGACAAACTGGCAAGAGAGAATTAGCATAAATCCTAAAAACTCTGAAAGGTTGTCTTGTAGTTGCTGATGAAACGCAAACGCGAATCCGTCGTCCACCTCTTTCACAATCAGAAGGTTTTCAACCCTAGCACTATAGCAATCCGTGCATCAAGAGTGAAAGGCGGGAAACTCAGTATTTTAACCTTCATTGCTTGGTTAAAATCTTGTTGTGGTACTAATACCAAGTTGAAAAAAGAATGCGACAGATACTCGTGTAAGGGCGAACGCACGTACCCTGCACCGAACGCGAGTGCGTCTAGATATCTTTTATCACTCTAGCAAGAGAATAATTGAGGTGACTGGAAGTCCGGCTACACAAACCAAGTCTGTGTCCTATTTTTGCGTTTCCTTTAACATAGACAAGGTTAAGGATAATCTCAGATATAGTCCGACTTTTTTATTTGGAAGTCCTTTTGATGTCCGAAAATACAAATGTCTATTTACAATAGGCTTAGTTTCCAACAAAGCTTCAAGCCCCTTAATAAACCAGAACCAGAATGACAGGAATAGTTACTCAGTTACCCATTGAAATCCCCAAAGACAAAATAGCCGAACTTTGCCAGCGTTATCATATCAGTAAACTTTCTTTGTTTGGTTCTATTCTTAGGAATGACTTTCGCCCCAATAGCGACATTGATATTTTAGTTGAGTTTGAACCTGGATACACACCCGGCTTTGAATTCATCGATATTCAAGATGAACTCTCCGAAGTTTTGGGGCGACCTGTTGACCTCAACACGCCTCAAGATATCAGCCGATACTTCCGAGACCAGGTACTAGCAGAAGCCCAAGTGCAGTATGTTAAAAACAGATGAGGTACGTCTGCGCCATATGCTAGATGCAGCAAATCAAGCAATTACATTTACTCAAGGACGTACTCGTGCTGACTTGGATACCGATAGTATGCTAGCACTGGCGGTTGTAAGGCTGATTGAAATTTTGGGTGAAGCAGCTAAGTACAGAATTGCATAAGTTCGTAGCGCTATGGCTCTGCATACGTTAGGTTGGTCGAGTACTAGACTGATTAATTGCATCTAACACAACTTCTATAGCTCGTTCCTTTTGAGGGTCTACACCTTGAGCATATTCTATTGTCCATGGGACATTAATATCAGGTGTAACGCCTTTCCCCTCCAACCTTTGATTACCATTCATAAACACGTTAGCAACAGCTACGTAAAGAAAGCTACCCTCTTGAATTGGAAAAGGACGACCTGCAAGCACGGCTCCTGCTGTCTTGGAACCAATCACAGAGCCAATTTTATGTTGCTGGAAGCTATAAGCGATAATTTCTTTGCTGCTTCTGCTTCCTTCATTAATGACCAAGACCACGGGTTTTTTCCACTGAGGAATGTATACATATTTTCTTCCATTACGGAAAACATTGGTAATACTGGGACCTTCCTGAGCAGTGAATATATTGAGGTATTTAATATCTCCCCCACCCCAACCATCTCGTATATCTAAAACTAAACCATCTGCATTGCTGAGGCGTCCATAAATTAGGTCTTCACGAAGCTGGTCTTGGTCAGGGTCAGCAGCATTTGACCAAATATGAATGTAACCAATTTTTTTCCCATCCCGTTCAATGACTTGGGTGCTCGCTTGCTGTGCTTCTGCGAACATGGTGCTAGCATCAAACATTTTAGGAGTCAAAACAATGTTTTGGCGACTGTTGGTATCTGGTGTTCTCTGAATCTGTAGCGTGACTTTCTTTCCTGCTTTGTCTGCAAAAGACTGAATCGGTTGGTAAGGGCGATCGTCCACACTCAGCAATTGGTCGCCAACTTTCAATCCAGCTTGAGCTGCGGGGCTTCTATCAAGAATGGCGCTGACAAAGGTTTTGCCATTAATATCTTTAGTGACTGCACCAATACCACTATATTCAATCTTGCTTTTTGGATAAAACTTTTGAAAGTCCTTTTGATATTCAGGGTTCTTTGGTTGAAAAATTCCCAAAAGTTGGTAGTAAGCTGGCTCGTTATTAATGTAAAAGTGGGTGTGAGATGTTTTTAGTTCAGAAAGCATTTGATTAATGACCACAGCTACCTCTTGAAGAGATTTGGTTTGCGCTGCTTGCGGCTCATATTTTTTCCGTATTGCTTTCCAGTCCACTCCGTTAAAGTTGGGGTCGTAAAAGTTGTCATTTACGGTTTGCCAAACTTGTTCAAACACTTTTACGTCTGGTTGTGCGAGTATTTTAGGTAGTGGTGTAGCTATCCATAGGAGGAGCAACACTGGAACACTTATCAGCATTGCTACAAGTAACCTGATGAATGAAGAGGGTGCAAGTCTTTTCATGAGTGATGCACTAGACGTAATATGCTACGTCTTTACATTGGTTGAGCGAACAAAGCTCTTTGATGAAGATTCCTTGCTAAGAGTTCCCGTTGTAAGCATAAGTAGGTCTTCTTGAGCTCAGGTAGCTAAGGGCGCTAAAGCGCAACTACGAACCAGGAGTGATTGTTGGCGCTGATTTATAGACTTTTTTCATTCTTGCCAACCAGCAAGTTGCTGTTTGAGTTCCGACATATTTAAATAATCGCTAGCAAATGCTTTTCTTAAGAGAGGATAAGGGATAAACTCATCATACTTTTGCATTGTCGGCGCTTCTGAGGTGCTCACCAAAGCTTCATTAGGAATTCTTTGTTCACATAGGGAAACAATTTCTGAATGAAGATACTTAAACTTTTCTGGAGCTAATTTCAGTAGCAAAAAATAAGGATTATTTCCACTGATACTTTTAATTTCTAAAGCTTCTCGACAAAAACTATTAAGCAATCTTTCCAAAGTACGATAGGCTACTGTACCCATCCAGGGAAAAATACAACACTTACCCTTCTCGAATTCCAAAATATGTTTTTTATCTAATTCAGCATTTCTTGCTAATCTACGAACTTCCTGCAAGCGCTTGAAAGCATTTTTCTGCAAATAGCTGTACTCTACATCCTCAAAAAGAACCTGCCGCATTCGTTGCAAAATTTTTGTATGAATAGAACCACTATCCCCACGCCAATAAATACTTGCCTTACCCTCTGCAGCCTTAACCAAAACCACCTTTTTTCTGAAATCAACATCTGAAACTTCCCAAGTTCTACCAGCTAAAGCAAATTGATTTCCAATAGGAGGCGGTGTGACAATGCTGCCAATCTCTATATTACCTTGCTTAACTGCATACTCTTTGTGCTCAGAAAAAACTGCATAAAATTGAAATTTCCCCACCACCCTTTCTCCTGTTAAACCAAGAATCAACTTACCCTGTTCCGTCATTTGAATGTGGTCTATATCTATTAAATAACGGAGCAATAGTCTAAAATCTTCCTTAGAAATAGCTGCAAAAGTTGATAGAGTTAAAACCTGTTTAGCCAGAGCAGCAGGTGAAATATCCCCCATTGTTGCTAAAATACTCATTGTTTGTTGATACAGCAAACTCAAAGGATATTTCAAAGGCTTTATCGGTTCAATCCAACGCTCCTCCAAATAAAGTTGAATAATAGCAATACATTGCAAAAGCTGCCAAGGTATTTGTTCCGGTAGCGTTGTATCCGATGATAGTTCCCCTTCAGCGCAAACAAAACGCATATCAGCCGCTTCCCCCCTTCTCCCAGCCCGTCCCAACCGCTGCAAAAAACTAGCAACAGACATAGGAGCTTCCAACTGAATAACCCGCTCCAAATAACCAATATCAATCCCTAACTCCAAAGTCAAAGTAGCCGCAGTCACAGCCGGCTGATTAGGTTCGCGCATAGCACTTTCAGCAACTTGACGCAACCTAGCAGATATACTCCCATGATGCACATGATAAATATCAGCTTCCCCCTCCTCAGCAGCAATCTGACGCAAAGAAGCAATCACAGATTCTGTTTGAGACTTATTATTAGCAAAAATCAGACACTTGCGAGATTTACTCAACTCAAAAATATACTGATCATACAAACCAATCTCAAACCCCCTCTCCCCTTCTCCTCTCTCTGCGCCCTCTGCGCCTCTGCGGTTCATTTTTTCAACATAAAAATGCTCAACAGCCAACTTAATTTGACGCTTTCCTCCCTCAACCTTAGGAGTCATCACCGCCATTTCAGTCCCAGAACCCAACCACTCCTCAGCCAAAGAATAATCACCAAGAGTCGCGGATAAACCAATCCTTCGCGGTTGTCTTTGTATAACCCTCGCCAACCTTTCTAATTGACAAAGAATTTGACAGCCCCGTTCCGAACCCATAAAAACGTGAATTTCATCAATAATCACAAAACGCAAATCACCAAACAAACGCACTAAGTCATTCTTTTTATTAATCAATAAACTTTCCAGAGACTCCGGCGTCAATTGCAGAACCCCTTGAGGATTCTTAAGAAGCTTAACTTTATGACTTTGAGAAACATCACCGTGCCAATGCCCAACTGGAATATTAGCTTCTTTCAGCAAGTGATTCAAGCGTTCAAACTGGTCATTAATTAAAGCTTTAATAGGACTAATATATAAAACACCGATTGTAGAAGTGGGATTTTCGTGTAATAGAGTTAAGATTGGTAGAAAAGCTGCCTCTGTTTTTCCCGAAGCAGTTCCAGCGGCAACAAGTAAGTGAGCATCTGTATGAAAAATAACTTGACAAGCTTCGATTTGGACTGGTCGTAATTCCTTCCAGTTGTGCGTATAAATATATTGTTGAATAAAAGGTGCAAGTCTAGAAAACATAACATTATCCAATACGGTTCGGATAAACCAGAGTAGAAACTCGGTTTTTTTGAGAAACTGGGTTCCTAGAGCGCCAATACAGTATTCACTCGTGGGGCTAAGAAACCCGGTTTCTACCGTCAAAAAGACTAATTTTTCGTTAAGCCAACTCAAAGAAACCGGGTTTCTAGGAGCGTTTTGAGGAGGGCGGATAACCCTTAACCGCAACGTATTGTAACATCACCTTTCTGCTTGTATGTAATCTATAAAGTAGAATTTAGGAATCAAACGGAATTTCAGCCAACTGTAAACCGATAGGCTTAATAATGCCATTATGACTAATGGTAAACCGAGCTTAAATCGCAGCGAATCAGGAAGAATGGTGGCGGCTGAAAGAGCAATGACAAAGCATCCCAAAAGAACCCACTGTAAACGCTGTAGATTTTTCAGCGCACCTCGGCAACTGCTGCAATGTTGGGTATGCTGTTTATATCGATTCAATACTTCTTGTCGATTGTCATTAATTTGTATGTTTTCTGGGGCATGAATTCCAACTTCATTCCAAGGTAGCTGACCGTGACAATACTTATCAAACCAATTCCGAAATTCAATGACTAAACGGTCTGCACTTGTGGGCATTTTGTAAGCGGTTCTCCAGCTACCAGCTATTTTCCTTTTTTGGAAAATAGTCTCTTGCTGGTGTAGAAGAATCATATCTCCATCCAGAACTTCATTCCGGTTGTTGATGTGATCCCACCACCGGGGTTTGAAACGAAGGAGCGATTTGGCAAAGTTGCGGGGAAACTGAGCAACAATCCTTGATTTACCAGGAGATATTGGAATACAGTATGTTACCAATGCGCCCTGCTTTCCTTGATTATCAAAATCAAAAGAATATTCTAAGTGGCAGGGGGGCTCAAATGTAATGACTGTCTTGAGGCGTCCTTCAATACTCACTTGAATACAATTGGGTGTTGACTCCACAATTTTTATCGGGAGGGGTGCTGCGTTTTCGCGATCGCCCTGCACACCATGATGAGCAAAAGCAACATGACTGGGGTCAGCAACATTTTCGACAAGAGTTTGCCAATCATATTCCAAGTCCCTTACAAAAGAAGACCAAACGAAACCTTTGCTTGCATCTACTCTCGGTGATAAAGGCAATGGTGTACTAGCAGCTTGTTCAGTGGACTGAGTATCAAGCCAAACCCAAAGCAAATCGTTTTCTTCACGACAAGGAAAAGCCGTTGTACAAAAATTTTGTGAATTCTTGGTCACAATTTCGGAATTCTCCGCTTGGGGAATGCGAGTACACACTCCTTGAGCATCAAACTGCCATCCGTGATAGCTACACATCAAATTGCCTGTCTTGTCGTCAATAAGACCCTCACTCAAGGGAGCAAGACGATGCGGACATTGGTCTAAAAACACCTGATAAGTTTCTGATGACTTTGGTTTCCAGATAACTAATCGAAGTCCCAAAATAGTTGCTTTGGTTGGTTTATTGGGATCGAGGTCTTCTACTGGTGATATTGGATACCAGTTTTGGAAAAAATTGAATTCAGATTGCATTTTGTTGTAAAAAAGAATGAAGAATTAAATAAAGACGTGATTTTGAACAAAAAGTGAACTATAGCAATCCTAAATCATTTACAGCATTTTTCAGGTCAAGGAAGTACACTGGTAAGTAATACTACTCGGATAAGGAACTTCCAAGAAAGAAATTCGTGACCTCTGCTTGTTGACGGGCGAGGACGCCCGTACCACAAGAAATAGTGTTCGACTTTGTGATTTGGAATCACAAAGTAAACTCTGCTACATCATCGTCCTTATCTATATCTTGACCCGCAACAGTAGGTTGAAAATCAGCACCATGAACGAGTTGACTGAAAGAAAGATTTTGATTTTTGTGAAGAATATTCAGGACGCTCATAAAATCTCGCACAATTTCACTAGGAGTGAGCAAAGCTTCTGCTCCCAAACGACTCAAAATTTCTTTGACAAAATTCTTTAAATCTCGAATTGTCAAAGTTTTTTCATAACCATAGTTAAAAGCATGAATCTCTGCTAGTCTTTGTAAAAGTGTCAGAATTTCTTCTTCAGATAAAGGATTCAGCCGCATGACTGGTCCTAAAAATTCCTGGACACCAGCTTGAGTCACAAAACGACTTTCTTTTGTGCGTCTTTGCCAAGCAGAATCTGAAAAAAGTCCTCGATTTTGGTCTTCTAAAAATCTTGTTGTCCCAGCAATAAAAATGCCAAGATGTTCTGCTTTACATTGCATAACATCGTTAAACATACCTAGCAATCTATTGTAGTTTTTTTCACGGGTCACTGTGGTATGAATTTTATATATATGTACGGCTTCATCTAAAAACACTAAAAGCCCTTTGTAACCAATTTCCGCCACAAATCTAGCTACCAGTTTTATGTAATCATACCAAGTATCATCGTCAATAATAACACGTACTCCCAAAGCGGCTTTCGCCTCAATTTTTGTAGTGAATTCTCCCCGCAACCATTTAAGTGCAGCATTTTTCAAATCATCATCATCCAATCGATAACCGCGCCAATAGGCGACGATGACATTCCCAAAATCAAACCCGTGAACTAGGTCTTCAATATACTGAACGACTTCCCTAATTTTTTCTTCTACTTGGTCGTCAAAACCCTCGTCATTGGGTCGCATCCCAGTTTCTTTTGCAACCTCTTGTTGGATTTTATTAATCCATCCTTCCAAGATAGAAACTAAAGCACCACCATCAGGACGAGTTTTAGTAGCAAGGTGGCTCATTAACTCTCGATAAGTCGCCACTCCTTCGTTATTACTTCCAGCCAATCGGCGCTCTGGAGATAAATCAGCATCCGCGACGACAAAACCCTGCTCCATAGCACGGTTGCGAAGCATTTGCAACATAAAGCTTTTACCCGATCCGTAGTTACCAATGATGAAGCGAAACGCAGCGACTCCTTCGGCTATGTCTTCAAGATTTTGTAATAAACTTTCTAATTCTTTTTCCCTTCCAACGGCTATGTGTTCTAACCCTATTCTAGGTACAACACCCGCACTTAAAGAATTTATCAAAGCCGTGGATACTTTTTTCGAGATTTTGAGCTTTGCCATGTATATCGCCTCGCTTTATTCTAGTTTCCATCTCTCAAATGTGGGAACTAGAACATAGTAGATGCTTTTAGTTTCTGGAGGTTTGTCTATCCATCGTATTTTCAGAGATAGCAATCACTTGTTTTACGTTGGACATATGCTCTTGATAAATTTCTGGGGTTTCCGAACTTGTGTTAATGATTAACTCTCCAATTATATCTTTAGCACGTTCATTTATAGAATCAATCAATAAGTTCGGCATCGTAATGTTCTCTTCAGCAATCTTTTTCATTGCCGTCTTTGGATTTTCTTGCTCTAGTATAGCCTCTAAAACTTGAATTTCATAACAGGGTGTGTGTTCTAAAAAAATAATCCATTCTTCTGGAATATTTTCTTGTTTATCTGCTATATTATTTGAAGGGTCTAAGGATTCAATTAAGTCGGAAAATGGGAAGATGTCTCCATTATCTTCTAGTCTGTTATCATTGACGGACAATTCCGGATTGAAATTTTCCATTTGTTGGAGTAGTTCCCATACTTGGCTTTGCAGCAGATCGCGTTCCTCTTGCAATAATGCGCTTTGTGCTTGTATCTGCTCTAGGTGTTTTCGTTGTTCTCTAACTTGTATCTGTAAGGAATTTAAATTATTTTCTATATCTTCCTTCTGAGTTTGTTGTTCTAAAAGCAATTGATTATAATGCTCGACTTGAATTTCTAGCTCTTGAATTTGACCCCGCAATTCATATAATTTTTCTTCTAGCTGAGGCTTGAGTCTGTTAAGTAGGGTTATGTTGTTTTCCAGTTCTTGCTTTTGCTCTTGGAACTCGGAAATTTGATTCTGTAGTTGTGTGGCTTCACCACGGGATATATTATAATTCAAATCTAAGCGTCGCTTTTCTGCATTGAGAGCAGAAAAAGAGTTGTTTAATTCTACTTTTGTTTGATCCAACTCATGTAGTTCATTTTGCAAGTAGGCGATCGCAGCTTCTAGTTGTTTTTTCTCTACAAAAAAATTACTTAACTCTCGGTTGAGAACATCTCTTTGATTGCGACGCTCGGCAACCTGATGTTGTAGATTGTTCGATTCAGCATACAATAGAGAGCGATGTCCTTGCAGTTTATTCACCTCTGCTACAATATGGGACTTGAGCCCCTCAAGTTCTCTGATTTTTCTCTGAAGAGAGTCTAACATCAGCATCTCATGATTTCTGCGACGTTTATCTACAAACAGCACAGCTAAGTATGTAGCAGGTATAGTAGTGACACCCGTGAGAAAAGCTTGATTAAAATTCCAGTTCAGGACTAAACTCAACCCAAAACTGACACCAAAGGCAACTATACCTATAATTAATCGATTACTGACCATCGCTGAGTGCATATGACTAGTTCTTAACATAACTCAATTTTCACATTCAGTATTTTGAAAAGAAGGAGTAGAGAGTGGGGAGCCAGAGAAAGCCAATTTTCATAAACACAAAAAAAGTAAATCCATTTTATAACTATGAGTTGGCAGTATAATCTTTTGAACCAAGAACTGCCAAATCTGCTTTTAAAAAATCAACAAATTGTCTTGCTGTTCTTCCCGAACGACCATTATGGCGAGTAGCCCATTGCAAAGCTTGACGTTCTAACTCTTCGTGACTAATATTTATTCGGGCTTGTGCCGCAAGATGACGGACAATGTGTATGTAAGTCTTTTGATTGGCTGGTTCAAAAGTTAGGGTCAAACCAAAGCGATCGCTAAAAGACAGCTTCTCCTGCATAGTATCCCATGCATGGACTTCGTCATTCTCCTTTGGAGAGGGTCTATCAGCGAAAAACTCGCGAATCAAGTGACGGCGGTTAGAAGTCGCATACACCACAATGTTTTGAGGTCGTGCTGTTAAATTCCCCTCTAGAACGACTTTAAGTGCTTTAAAAGCATCATCATCTTCTTCAAAGGAAAGGTCATCGACAAAGATGATAAATTTCTGTGGCACATCGCGCAATTGTTCTAGAATTCTTGGTAAATCTTTCAAGTCAGATTTTCCTACCTCCAGTAAACGTAAATTTCTATCGCTATATTCATTCAGTAAAGCTTTTACCAAGGATGATTTTCCAGAACCGCGACTTCCGTATAATAGTACGTGCAGTGCTATGTGTCCTGATAGTAAAAACTCCGTATTTTTCAACAAAGCTTCTTTTTGAGCCTCATAACCGACAAGTTGGTTCAATCTGACTGGGTCAGGATGGCGTATCCCAACAAATTGTCCCTCTTGCCAGCGTATTGCTTTATACTCAGCAAACAAGCCCGTGCCAAATTTGTAATAATACTTTGCTAATTCTTCTATCGCCTCAGCCCAATGTTCCAACTTTTGTAGGTTCTCTAGAAATATGACATCGGGAATGGATTTTACTCTATCTTGTTCTACGTACCATACAATTGGTGAAATCGGCAAACGCGCCCCAAGTTGCACCCATTCGCTTAAGATAGCACTACTACACTCGTAAAGACTTTGTAAAGCTTGTAAATCGTGTTCTGCGGCTGCGAGTAAAGCTGGTGGTAAATTCTCAAATTCTTCCCGTTGAGCTAACTGAGAAAAAGGATTCTCGTCTCTAAGAATTTGAGCCATGAGATATTCCTCCCAGGTTTGATGTCTTGCAGCCAAGCACCTAAAGTAATTGCCGTATGCTTGGAGACAGCCTCGTGCATCTGCATCAGTATAACGTATAGCTTGCAACAAATCGAGAAATGCGTTCCCCACTTCGCTTTGAAGAACGGATTGGTAAAGTAATAGGGATGCTGCTTGGCGCTGGAGGAATTGAACCTTGGCGATCGCTTGATTATCCATCAATTAACTGGGTGATTTAGCTAAAAAGCTCCGGTGAGTTTTCTGTTGGATGCTAGCAGTAAAATTAAATTCTACATAGGTTTTTATGATGACTTTAGGTGTTGTTGCAGCTCTTGCCTATGGCATTTTAGCTTTTTTAGGTGGTATAATTGGTTATCGTAAAGCTAACAGTAAAGCCTCGCTTATCAGTGGAAGTGTTAGTGGTATACTACTAATAATTGCAACTTTTCTCCAACTTCTAGGGCAAGCTTGGGGTTTGTTACTGGCGTCCATTATTACTGCTGTTCTAGTCATTTTCTTTACGGTTCGACTGGTTAAGACACGCAAATTTATGCCTGCGGGATTAATGGCTGTTTTGGGTGTAGTAGCTTTAGCAACAATGATGGTTCAGTTAATAGAGACTTGAAAATAAGGGGGTGGGGTGTGGGGAAGAGTGATTTTATGTTTGTTTTTTGGCATGACTTTAACAGATATAAGACTAGTACACTTATATTACATTAAACGTAGTCTAATGTCATAGGCAACGCTAAAATGGTACAGACCGTGATCAAGCATCTCCAACGAAATGCGATTGTTTACGGTTGATGGGACACTGGTAAAATGAAAAATGCCCCTCGTGTAGAAGGGCATCTATATTTTTGGACTAAAAGCTGGTAGTCTCTCTAGATTGCCAATTTTTAAATTTGCGGTGGAGGACTGCCACCATTGCGATCGCGCAAGTAATTAAGTATTTGATTAACTGAATTACGTAATTCTTGTCGGTCTGTTGCGGCTTGCTCTGCTAAGGTGTTAACATTCTCGGTCAATTGCTGAATATTCGCTACCAGGACATCAATGTTACCGTCATGCTCTGCAACTTTTTCACCCACGTTGACAAATAAAGTTTCTAATCTACTTAAGCGTTCTTCTATGCTCGGTTGATTTATGGTCATAATTCAATTCCTCCATCAAAATCTTTTTTATTGTTGGTTGCATTTATTTTATTGCTAGTATCACGTACTCTGGTAGTATCTCCCATTGCTTACCTCTGAGGATATAGGTGATTTGCATGGTAGAAAAATGAACATAGCGTAGCAAAATGGTGATTAACCAAACTTGTGTTGTTACCTTGTAGCCACAGTTTCACCGATTGGAGTTAGCAAAAATGGCAAATCAAACCTTAGGACTTGAAAAAGATCTTTATAATTATCTACTTTCAGTCTCAATACGAGAACCGGAACTCTTAAAGCAATTGAGATAGGAAACTTCCCAGCATCCAATGAGCGAAATGCAAATTGCTCCAGAACAGGGGCAGTTTATGGCTTTGCTGGTACAATTAATAGGTGCCAAGAAAACTTTAGATATAGATGTATTTACAGGATATAGTTCCCTAGTAGTTGCTATGTCATTGCCACCAGAGGGACGGGTTGTTGCTTGTGATACTAGTGAAGAGTATACAGCGATCGCTCGCCGTTATTGGCAGCAAGCAGGGGTCGCGGATAAAATCAAGCTACACATCGCCCCAGCAATAGAGACCCTAGACCGCTTGCTGGCTCTTGGTGAAGCAAACACCTTTGACTTCGCCTTCATTGATGCAGACAAAAGCAATTACAATCACTATTACGAGCGATCGCTGCAACTAGTGCGTCCTGGTGGACTCATTGCTATTGATAATGTTCTATTGTCAGGACGAGTCGCCAATCCCCAACAGCAAGACAATAGAGTAAACCGCATGCGTGCTTTCAATCAAAAACTACATCAAGACCCGCGAGTCAGCCCCTTCTCCTGACGGAGACGCTACGCGAACGGGGAAGTCACGCATTCACGCATTCACGCATTCACGCATTCACGCATTCAAAAGTCACCATCTCTGCTAACTCTTTTACCGCCTCGGCCCAATGTTCCAACTTTTGTAGGTTCTCTAGGAATATGACTTCGGGAATGGGTTCTCCTCATCAACTCATATTCCGCATTGTGAACTACCGCGCAATAGGAACGCGCCCAATACTGCTCGGTTAACGATAGTCGAGGCTTCAGAAACCCGGTTTTGCAGGAGTTACCGAGTTTCTAATTTTTGCTATTCCTTGTAGTATTGGGAACGCGCCTCATTCCTCTAACTGCTGCATCAAAGCTAATTTATCGCCTTGACCCCAATGTTCTACAATTTTGCCATTTGCAAGGCGATCAATATGTACTACTGAAAATGTGACCTGTTTACCCGTTGGCTGAATACCCATAATTTCTCCTTGATGAGTAGCGCTGAAGACCCCACGAGTAACAACTTTATCGTCTTCAGCAATCACATCTATAAACGTGTGGCGACCGTCTGGGAAAGCAGCACGCATCATCAAAGCATACTCGAAGAAAGCATCAGAGCCCCTAAGCTCATGACTTCCCATGACATAACCGATGATATTAGGAGCAACAAATGCTCTACCTTTTTCAACATCTCCTTGGTCAAAAGCTTCATAAGCTTGCAGGACAATTGCTTTATTTTGTTCCAGTGACATTGCAAATTCTTGTTCAAATGTACTGTTGTGAATTTACCTTGCAAAGCCGTTTAGACACATTGACTTGAGTTAAGAAATTGTCTTCCGATAAATTCTTTGTTTCAAGCGACTTAGGGATTCTGGCTCGATCCCAAGATACGATGCTAGGTAGTATTGAGGAATGCGCTGAAAAAGTTCAGGTTCTGTTTGAAGAAAGTTAAGATAAAGCTGTTCAGGTGTATCTTTAAAAAGAGACAGCAACTTATCTCGTAGCATAAATGCAAGACTTTCAGCGTATAATCTCAAGAATTTTTGACCATCTGGCGCTACTTCAAAAATGTGAAATAACTGATTAGTAACAATTAGTACCTCTGAATCCTCGATCGCTTGACAAGAAAAACAGGCGGGTTTGTGTTTGCGGAAACTCTCGTAGTCACCCAAAGGCTGCTTTTCGGGATGAAAAAACAACGTGAATTCTTTTCCATCTTTAAGGAAGAACGTTCTCAAGCAACCTTTTGAGGTCAAACCGACAAACTCACAGATATCCCCTTCCCGAAACAAGAATTCTCCTTTACCGATCTTTTTTGACTCTAGTAGTGAATCGACAAGTCCCATATCAATGTTAAATTTCGGCAAAAGCTGTTGAATAAATTCATACAAGGGTTCATACTGTTTTCTTAGAAAAAGGTTACGATCTCCTGACATAGGTAAAAAGTTACGATTTACAACTTTAGGTTGATGCAGAAATATTATGTGCTATTAGTCATTAGCATTGATATTAAGATTATTTCATGAGAACATTTGAACAGGCTTTAGTGGAACTAGAAATTAGCAGTGAGCAAGATAGAGTACTGATTGAAAGAGCAGCGTTAGTTGGTTATTTTGAATTCGGTCGTGGTGCTGTACGCTACGAGTATAGACACCGATGTTCTATCATCACTTACGTTTTCCAGAAGGGATATCCAGAATGGCTCAAAAGGCATTTTGTTGAACCAAGAGAATTTGAGCAATTGATGCATATGATGTCAACCTATAACCCGCATTCAGAATACGTGGTGTTTGCAGACTGTCACTGGGATGGCGGAGGTGGCTGTTTGCAACCAAAAATAATGCCTGTCACAATTCTTAAAGATTAACCCTTTTTGGTACAGCCGGAGTTTTAGCAAAAATGGCAAATCAAACCTTAGGACTTGAAAAAAATCTTTATAATTATCTACTTTCAGTCTCAATACGAGAACCGGAACTCTTAACGCAATTGAGACAGGAAACTTCCCAGCATCCAATGAGCGAAATGCAAATTGCTCCAGAACAAGGGCAGTTTATGGCTTTGCTGGTACAATTAATAGGTGCCAAGAAAACTTTAGACATAGGTGTATTTACGGGATATAGTTCCTTAGTAGTAGCCTTGGCATTGCCACCAGAGGGGCAAATTGTTGCTTGTGATACTAGTGAAGAGTATACAGCGATCGCTCGCCGTTATTGGCAGCAAGCAGGGGTCGCGGATAAAATCAAGCTACACATCGCCCCAGCAATAGAGACCCTAGACCGCTTGCTGGCTCTTGGTGAAGCAAACACCTTTGACTTCGCCTTCATTGATGCAGACAAAAGCAATTACAATCACTATTACGAGCGATCGCTGCAACTAGTGCGTCCTGGTGGACTCATTGCTATTGATAATGTTCTATTGTCAGGACGAGTCGCCAATCCCCAACAGCAAGACAACAGAATAAACCGCATGCGTGCTTTCAATCAAAAACTACATCAAGACCCGCGAGTCACCATCAGTTTGGTACCAATTGCTGATGGTTTAACTTTAGCGCTGAAGCGTTAAAACCGCTTCTCAGCCAAATCCAACTGTCGCTTTTTCTCCTGCATGCGGACTTTTTTCTCCTCTGAAAGACTATCAAAACAATGAGGACAGGAAATACCCTCCTCATACTGAGGCGAAGCTTTGTCTACATCCGAGATAGGATGTCCGCAACTCGGACACATATCATGAGTTCCTAGTTCCAAACCAAGACCGACAGCGATACGTTGGTCAAAAACAAAACACTCTCCTTCCCACAAACTCTCAGACTCCGGAACTTCCTCCAAATATTTAAGTATTCCGCCCTTGAGGTGGTAGACCTCCCCAAAACCTTGAGAAAGCATGAAGGAAGAAGCTTTTTCACAGCGAATCCCACCAGTGCAAAACATAGCGACCTTCTTGTTTTTCTTGGGGTCGAGGTGGTGACGAACATATTCCGGAAATTCACGGAATGATATAGTTTGAGGATTTTTCGCTCCTTTGAAGGTACCGATAGTGACTTCATAATCATTACGAGTATCAATAACGGTCACTTCTGGATCGGAAATTAAGGCGTTCCAGTCCTTTGGATTGACATAAGTACCTACCCGCTCATTTGGATCTACTCCAGGAAGTCCAATCGTCACAATCTCTTTTTTCAACCGCACCTTCATACGCTCAAATGGTGGAGTATCCGCAAAAGACTCTTTGTGTTCTAAGTCTCCCAAGCGGGAGTCAGACCGGAGAAAGGACAAAACAGAGTCTATGGCTGAACGGGAACCTGCGATTGTACCGTTGATACCTTCTGGTGCTAGCAGAATTGTCCCCTTGACACCACACTCTTGGCAAACATCCTCTAAGGGGCTTTGTTTTTCGGCAAAGTCAGGTAATCTAACAAACTTATAGAATGCAGCAACGACTATAGTCATTTTTATGTTTATCCCCTTTCGCAAACAACCGGTATAAGTTACGATATAAATAGCAATGCAAACAACTTACTTCTTCATTTTATGGGGGTATAGCTCAGTTGGTAGAGCGCCTGCTTTGCAAGCAGGATGTCAGGAGTTCGAGTCTCCTTTCCTCCACTTATCCTACTTCCTAATTATCTCTTGTGGTACGGGCGTCCCGCCCGTCAGTACTCGCAAAAGAGGTCGTATCTCAATTAAACTAAAAAGTATCATGTAGCTCTATCATGTTTCAGGTCAGTAGGGTATACGCTTGACTGCTTAATGATGCGGCTTTATGGCTACATTCCCTAATTTTCGCTTTAAGCTCATCAATTGTGCCACTATTTCAACTGTCACATTTACCAGAGTGAATAGAATTGTGGGTAAATGTGAATAAAGTACAGCTACCAAATGCCAACCGCAAAACCAAGAATAACAATATATATAGATGAGGAAGATTTGAGCTTTCTTCGCGTCTGGGCAGAAAGAGAAGATCGCAGTGTAAATAATCTCGTGCTGCGATTAATCAAGCAAGCCATAGGCTTTGAGCGAGCCGCCTCATCAACAGTAAAACAACAAATAGGCGAGGAAAATGACGCAAACCAATGACCGACTAGACCGGATTGAAAATGAGCTTGCCGCAGTGAGACAACTGCTAACGTCAGCGGCAATCTATGCTGAGTCTGCCAATAGAGGGGTTGACAGGCTAACGGCTGCTCAAGCCCAAACTCAAGCACAACTCGATTCGATAATTGATCGAGTTGACGTTTTTGTTTCTGAATCGCAGCGCTTGTTCACCAGGCTGGGCACTGTGGCTGAGCGAGTCGATGGCAGAACTGAGAGCCTAGAAGTAGTTGTGAGGCGACTTGACCGGAACTATGAGGAACAAAAGTCTCAATTTCAGGAGTTCAAGCAAACTACTGAAGCCGCTTTGTCGCGAATTGACAGATTATTAGATTACTTGGTAAAGAGAGACAGTGGCAGCAATCCACCATCGTAGGTAGTACAAAGGATTACTTCATACTGGTATCTGTATTACAGTAAATATCATAAATACTGAATTTTAGAATATTTGCTATAGTAAGCTTTGCTCAAACTAATCTGCTAGCGGTGCGGCTTTGGAAATGGTGAAAGGGGAAAGGATGTTGGCTCAAAGGGTGCGCTTGAAGGTGAAAATACTCGCGATCTTATTGGGATGAGAGCTTTTCAACATATTTAAAAACAACGTCGTTTCAATACTACTTGGCAAAAAGTGCATAGTAGGTTTTCTGACCAAAGATTCCGTCAGATAAAAGCCCGTTGTCTTTTTGAAACTGTTTAACGACTATTTCGGTTTTCGGACCAAAATCGCCATCAACGTTTAGTCCATATCCTTTCTCGACTAGCCGACGCTGAACTTTCCTCACATCTTGACCAGTGGCTCCCCGTTTTAAGGTATTACCAAACTTTGGTCGTAATTCTTCCCGCACGCTAATAACTGATTTTCCGGGTTTCGTATTGTCATAAATGAGTTTCGCCGCTTCTTCCGTTGCGATGCGAACGCATCCGTTGGAATCAGGGTATTCGGGAACAGTTGGATAATAATGAAGAGCAATTCCACGCTCGTCATCCTGAAAACGTGTTACCCACTCAGCTTGTGGGGATTCGCTAAAACGACGTTCGTGGCGAATCACCTCAAAATCACCTTTTGGAGTGCATCTTGTCCCACTTCTTTTACTAGTTGCAATATCATCGCAATTAACACCCGAAATACCTTCACCAGGGGAGCAGTGGAAAGGACCTTTTTTTTGTGCTGCTGCATTTGGTCCAGTCCAAACGAGCGTCACTTTTTGCTTCCATAAGTCAACAATGACTGTTGATATATACGTTTCTGCCATTGGATTATTATTGATAGTAAGCGTGGTTTGGTTTAAAGATAGAGCTTTCAAATAAATAAAATTTGTTTTTGCTTTTTTTAACTACAAAACCGAGTTACAGCATTCCGGAAACTGAATTCCCAAAACTATGCCGATCGCTTTCACCTTAACACTGTAGGGCAAAATGCGATGTGCAAAACGCCTGTGCAGAGCGCCATCGCCCTGTTTGGCGATCGCATCTCTGTTTTAAGAGATCGCTGTGAGCTTAATGTATAAAACCACACTACAAAAGAGCAGCGTGGTTTGGTTTAGATATAAAGTTTTAAATTTAATGTTGTTGTCCTTAACTACATAACCAAATAACAGTATTTCGGATTCTGTTGCTGGAATTTTTCTGTAATTTCAATGCAAGAAGCGTCCCCCTGTGATGAGAGGACGCTCTTGAGTTTTAGTGATGTTATCGATTAAGCATTAAGAGCAGGAGCTTCAGTTGCAGCTAAGTCGAGGGGGAAGTTGTGAGCGTTGCGCTCGTGCATCACTTCCATACCCAGGTTGGCGCGGTTGAGGATGTCAGCCCAGGTGCCGATGACTTGACCTTGGGAGTCAATTACTGACTGGTTGAAGTTGAATCCGTTCAGGTTGAACGCCATGGTGCTGATTCCCAAGGAGGTAAACCAGATTCCAATCACTGGCCATGCTGCTAAGAAGAAGTGCAGTGAACGGGAGTTGTTGAAGGACGCGTATTGGAAGATGAGGCGACCGAAGTAACCGTGTGCAGCGACGATATTGTAGGTTTCTTCTTCTTGTCCGAACTTGTATCCGTAGTTCTGAGACTCGGTTTCGGTGGTCTCACGAACCAAGGAAGAGGTAACCAGAGAACCGTGCATTGCGCTGAACAGTGAGCCTCCGAATACACCTGCTACACCAAGTTGGTGGAAGGGGTGCATTAAGATGTTGTGCTCGGCTTGGAATACCAACATGAAGTTGAAGGTACCACTGATACCCAAGGGCATACCATCAGAGAAGGAACCTTGACCGATTGGGTAGACTAAGAAGACTGCGGTAGCAGCTGCGACTGGTGCGGAGTATGCAACTGCAATCCAAGGACGCATTCCTAAGCGGTAGGACAATTCCCACTCACGACCCAGGTAGCAGAATACACCAATTAAGAAGTGGAAAATCACCAACTGGTATGGACCACCATTGTAGAGCCACTCATCTAAGGAAGCGGCTTCCCAAATGGGGTAGAAGTGAAGACCGATGGCGTTGGAAGAAGGAACAACAAAGTAATTCGTAATTCGTAATTCGTAATTCGTAA
>JAWQFQ010000165.1:0-21089 GCA_035967975.1 Scytonema sp. PMC 1070.18 | reverse complement strand
CGCTCATATTTATATTATTTTAACCTGTCACAAGCATTTCTGTCTCTGAATCACATATATCTTCAATTGTCAATTATGTATATGCCACTTTAAGGTGCGTTTGCCCTGATTTTTTCAAGGGGTCTGTGCCTCCAAAACCTTTATCTGGTTTGGTTTTGCGCTGATTGTCGCCCCTTGAAGGCGATCGCTCTCTGGGACAAGTAGGGCGATAGCCGGAGGGTTAAGCTTTGCTGATCGCGCGAGGCGTGAAAATGGTTTTGATTCAAGATGAGGAGCGATCACTTGATGGATAAGTAGAGCGATCGCCGTAGTGTTGTGTGCTAGAGCGATCGCATTTTCCATATGATTCGATGACAGCTAATGCCAGTACCAGATATCGTTGTACAGTTGAGGATTTTAAAGCAATTCCATCGGCTTTTGTTTGGGAAAAGCGGTTCAAAGTTGGTAAGACGTTCTGTTTGGTAATCAGCCAGCAAGCATAGCCGTTGCCTTATCTAATAAATTTTTCCTGTCTTTCTCTTTTTGTTCGATTGCTTTTTGTTGCTGATCGAGAAAATCTTTTAGCTGATCAATGTCTTCACGGTTAAACGTACCAGGAACAGTTTTTTCTAGTTGCTGCACTTTCAATAGCGCTCGACGTTTTTCCTGGTCTGGAAGCCCAACGTTCTCTTTTAAATCTTGATCTAGATCATCGCCCATTTTCGAGTATAGTTCATGGTATTTAGCACAGGCTATATTAAGAGATTTCCAAGCACAAGCAGTATAATACCATTCTAAAGCCACGCTTCGATCTAACTCTAAAAGGCTAATACTTTCCAAGGAAGACGAAAGAGAGTCAGCTTGTAAACTCTTTGCCGCGCTTTCGACTTGCTGCCAAAAGGTTGCAAGATCATTGTAGATTGAAGCTAGCCGTTGCAGTGCAATTATTGTTACCGTTATCAACCGCAAGGCTACTTTGATGTCAATCTCTTTGTTAGCCTGCACCTTTATGTCAGAAATTAAATTCGATAGAGTCTGACGATTATTTTCTTCTTCTTCCTCTAGCTTGGTTATGTATGTACGAGCCTCTTTTACTTGATCTTGTAATTCCTTTATGGAATTATTCATCGAATCTGCGTAGGTGTTTAATGATTTTTCAGCTTTTTCACCAGCTTTAGCAATATTATCGGCCAAATTTTTCCTGTGTTCTATAAGGCTTTTAAGCGAATCTTTGTCTTTTGCGAAGTTATCGATAATTACTCGTTTTTTCTCAAGATATTCGATTCGGTTCTTTAAATCCTGTGGAGAATCCTTAAACAAGCCTTTGAGTTTTGAGTAAAAAGCCTCATAGGTTGATGCAGCTGAATTAGATGCTGAAGATGTATCATTAGTATTGACCAATGAGTCCAAGCTTTGCTTTACTTTCTGTATATCCTGATTGATATCTTCGGCCTGTTTTTTCGTAAGATTTTGAGCGATTTCTTCAATCTTTTCTTTTGTCTCCTGAATTTCTGTAGTCTTTTCTAAGAGCTTTTTCTTGGTTTCGTTTATTTCATTATCTTGTTCAGCCAATTTATCTTTCTCTTTTGTAGTTTGAGGAGCAGTTTGCTCCATTTCAATAGCTTGTTTCAGAGTACTAGTAGCTTTTGATAACTTTTTCGCTGAACTTGTTACTGCATTAAAGGGAGATGCTGCCGCCAAGCCAACAGAAACAACAGACGAAACCAATCCACTTCCTAAAGCTAACAGACGAAAAGTTTTCTGCTCATCTTTCTCTTGGGTTAATTCGTCTTTAAGTTGCTCGAAGTCCTTGCGTTTTTTTTCCAAAATTGTCTTACCGCGCTCAATTGCTCCTGAGGTAGTATTTAATTCTTTTTCCGTCTTGTCACGCAATTGTTGAAGCGTATCAATGTCGCCTTGTTTCGCATTTTTGGTATCAGTAGCTGATTTTTGCAAGTCAGCCAATAAGGCTGCCAATTCAGAAAAAGTTTTTGCAGAATTATTGGCAGCACTAGCAATAACACCAGCACTCTGCTCAAACAATTTGAGCTGCGTTATTGCTCGTTGTTTGGCGGCAACAGCTTTAGAATCATCAGCAGCCACATCTGTCAACTCAACGAACAGCTTATTCATTAGTCCAACAATGGTTCCAGCTCTTTGCGATATAGTATAGGCATCTTGACTAGAATCCTTGAATGCCTTTATCGATTTTGTGGCAAAGCTCATAATATTGCCTTGAAGATTGGGTGTGCCAACAGACGACAAATAGGCAATAACAATCAGCTGCTTACAGAAGTCAGCATTTAATTCCAACTTCTGCAAGTTGAACGTAGTGTAAACCCGCTGAGTTAATTCATGCACCAATACATTTTTAACGTTTGGAATTGAAGGAAACGCAATAGCTTCCTCTTTTTTCTGGGATGCCTGCGGGTCTTTGATAACCTTGTCAACTATTTCAGAATCCTCTATTACTGGGAGCGTACTATTCAAATTTTGTTCGGATGGTAAAAGTGAAATGGTGTTTTGTGCTGGGGAGATAAAACAGTTAAACTTCCTGGTTTCCTTGAAAACAGTCTCAGGGGTATCTGAGCCAATAATCAAGTTTGCCTTTGGCACCAAAATCGGCTGATTATCCCTCTTTTCACGCTCTTGTTTTGCTCGTTGGAGATGGTCTTGTTTTTGAGATTCTTCGGCGGACATTAAGAGTACAAAAACCTCAATTTTTTCGCCTTGTTGCAGCTTTTCATCTAATAAATCATCTTCTAAATCGTACCCATCAATTAAGAAGCGCTTAATTTGGGGTTTGTCAACAAGCTTATTGCGGATCGACGTAATTATTGTGTTAGCTGTTATTGTGCCAGATGCTTCCTTTTGGACTCGGATATTCGCGATTTCCTCTTTAGTAGAGAAATCTTTTACACTAACGCCTACTTTGTTTTGTATAGCCATGATAAACCTCATTCGAGTGAATACAATAAGTACAGTCTCAATACTGCTCGGTTCAAAAATTTCGTGGAATTGAAGCTTTGAAGAAAGCTAGTTAGCTGTGGGAGCATAGAATGGCTTAACCGAGCAGTTCTGAACCCCGTATACAGCATTAATAAACATTTGGAAATCTCGCCATTTTTTCCAGCCTAATTTGGCAGAATTTTTGATTATTAACATTCAAGTTTGCTCAACGAACTCAAATTAGCTATAGTCTCCTTTTGAATTAGCACGTCATAACTGCAATTAAAGTTCAAATACTGAATACCCTTATCTTCTAGACATTTTAGTGCATAGTTTTCAACTTTCTGGCGGAATACTGAAGACCAATTATATTGGACAAGCCGAATATTATCAGATAACCAGAGCCTTCTCTCTCTTGTATCCTTGCCCGTTAGCTTTGATTTTAAGAATTCAGAGCAATTTAGTTCAGCGATATCTTCTGAAAAAGAAAACTTAATACCGGGGATTACTAACAGAAATGACAATAACAACTCTTCCAACGGTTCGTAATCGTAATACTCTAAACTACCTGTAACTATGACATAGTTAAGAAATTTAATTATACTGTCGCTATCCTCCTGATTAACATAAAAAAGTCCGTACCTGCAAGCGTCTAATTTTCTACTCAAGTTCATCAAAAATACTTGTAATTTAGCTAAATTATTAACTAACCCTAGATAGAATAAGTCTGGATTCAGTAAATTATCTAAATACGATTTTTTGGAGGCAATAGTAGAAGATAAAGAGTGAGTATTTTCCTGAATTTCATTACATAGATTTCCCAAGTAAAATATCTCATTTTTTAGTTCTGAATGGATGGCTCTTTTTTCCCTATTATCTGAAAAAACATTACTCAGATCATCCCAGAATCCATCACCCATTAAGTTTTCATCATTTTCTTGAAAATTAACCTGCTTCTCTATTATTCTATTTTGCAAGTTTATGATTTTTTCAAAATTTTCATACTGCAAAATATAATGACCTTTTGTTTCCCCTGCTAACCTGGATCTGGATTTACACAGTTCTTCGTACAATTGATTTTTTCTTTGAATAACATCTTCTTCAATAGATTCAACTAGGCTTACAATCTTTTTTAAAAAAATAGTAAATCTTTCTTTTAAATCAATTAAAGAGACAGGTTTGTTAAAATCAAAAGAAGTCAAGTTATCTCCCTGCACTTCACCAGTGGAGGTTTGAACGCACTTTATAGTGTACAATACAGCTTTTTTCGCGTAAGGTAAACAGCCAAAAAATTTATCGACGGTTGCTTCAAAATCCCCTAATTTATAGTTATCACTGTCTTTACTTGTCATGTCAACATTTCCACTTGATTTGCTTTTAAAGTGTTCGATTAATGTCAATAAATTTTAGATTTTTGATTTACGATTTTGGATTAACCTATCCATTAATGAAGAGGCTTAAATATTGATTTTTTTTGATTTTCTTCTCCGTAAACGGAGAGGCTTGAAACCATTTTTTGGATTCTAGATTTAGATTTAATCCAAAATCCAAAATCTAAAATCCAAAATTGTCTAGGTCATTCCGTTTTGTCGCGTTATGAGTGCTTCAGTCATAGTGATGAAAGAGGGATAGCTAGGAGTCGTGCCTCATTTTGATTGTTCCATCCTGGGCAAGCAATCTCATTCTTTCCAAGATAAGGTCAGCATCGACCTGATATATTTGATCTCGAATATCCTGTTGATTACCTATTCCTTTTAGATGTCCTTTAATCAACTCACCCACAGCATCATAATGGAGATGAATCTGCCATGCCTCAAAGTCCATCATGTACAACTCTCCGCCTTGTTGCTCATCTCTCAAAATTACTGTGTGATTAGTTGGGAGTACCTCCCCTGCTTTGACTTGGCGAATAAATTCTTCGTTATCCATAGTTTTGTGATCCTTAACTCCTTAACACTGTTAGACCAAATAATCTATCGAAATACATTCAGTTTTTTAGCTTCTCACTCTTAAGACGCATCCAGAGAGCAATTTCTGAATTTTTCGAGTTAGAGGCTTTTTTTCTAACTCAGTGCGCCCAATAAAGAAAGCCCAAAGAACGAGAACCATTTCACACCTTCCTTTGTAACTGTTTCAGAGCCTCTTTTGCTTCTAAAAAGCAACACTCCCTCATTCTCAAACTCTATCAACCGCGATCGCCTTCCTTTTCATGGTCCCGTCACTGTTGCTGCGATCCATACGTTCACAACTTGATTACAGAAAGGGCAACGTCCATTTGTGCCAGGGTTTTGTCCCCAATATTGCTGTAGTTCAGTATTCAAGTATAAATGAACGTTGGTCACTCCCTGCGCTGGTGGTGCTGTTATATGATACTCCACTTGGGTTCCGATGTTTATGGGAGCATAGGTTATGCTAGAGTCCACTGGCAAATTGACATAGTTAGGTAGGTTTTGGGCATTGACATTGGCCGGCGCAGCATTAGGGTTTTGTACTTGCATATCTTATCTGTTTTATCGGGTTTACTCTCCCTTCCATAACGTTTTCCACATACCTTTTCTGAATTGTTTTCCTGTCGGTTTTTCGCTCCCTTTTACTCGCTCCGTTTCTTTCGTCTATTTCCCTACCTCTTTTCCAATCCTGGCTGTCTTTTCTTTTCCTGTTGCTTCCTTGTTTTTTTCATTCATCCCCGACAGACTCTTGACAAAGGATTGAAAATAGGGAAGACGATACAAAGGAGGAGAGCGGGACGGTTGCAAAAATTCTCCCCATCCTTTACCCACCACGAGCTGTGGTTGCATTCTCTGTACCACCAGACAGAAATTCCCCCAACTTCCAGTTTCTTCATCAAATTGTGCCACCAGAGGTGCAGGCGGCAATTCACATAGCGCCGCCTCGACGCACCGACAACCATCTCTCTTTACTTCTAACTTCCCATCAGATAGAGACGCAACCATCACAGCCTCTCCCTGCTGCACCGATAGTGGTACCTCCTGCGATTCCTCACCAACAACAATCTCCACTTCCTCCACCGCAACAGAAAGTACCGTCTCGCCCACAATCGGTTCAACGAACGCATTCCCCTGGGACATTTCCTTAATTGCCGACTCCGTTGCAGCCAAGGTTGGCGTAACAGATTTATCCGTATCAGTCCCTTCCGACCCGATAAAATATCCCCTCAACTCAAGACGCAGAATTGCCCGCGCCTGCGAGATGCGCTTGCAGACGTTATCGTAGGATATATCTTGCTGTTGGGCAATCTCTGGATAAGACAGTTCCTGATAAAAGTGCAGGATAAACGTCTCGCGCAGCCTTATTGGTAAGTTATCAATGGCACTGCGAATAACAATCCTTTTCTCGTCTGTCTCTATTGCACAATCTAGCGTATCTTCAAAGGAAACCAGCCCAAGTTCCTCTGGAATCGTATTTATATTCTCAACTCTATTCGCGCCGCGACTGCGTTCTCGATGAATATCCACGCAGAGATTATGAGTTAGTCTTGTCAGCCAAGCCTTGAAGTTAGCAATTTCCACTCCTATATTTTGCACCTTCTCCCAAGCTTTAAGCATCGCCCGACTAAGCGCATCTTCAGCATCAGTCGGGTTCCCGCCCATCCACTTCAGGCAGCAACGGTAAAGATCATCTTGATACTGCTGCCAGAACTGCCAAAAAGTCGCACTAAAATCATCAGAGCCACTACGTTCTGATGAGGAAGAAACTGCTTGAGTACCCACCATGACTCCTTTGGTAGATGAATCAATACTAGAGATCGCCAGTGCAACAGACCGTTAACCAAGCTGCGCCGGGTTTATAGCCTATAGTGCATAAAAAGCTAAGGTCAGATAGGATGTCTGAGCGCGAAAACTCAGATATTAACTTGAGGCAGTTGGTGCTATTTCAACAGAGTTGTCAGCGCCACCAGCCCTCAACAAGCCAGTTTAAGTGCAGCAAGCTAGTTGCTGGTTCAGTATTTTTACTGAAAATAAATATTTTTATTTTTATTTTGTAAGTGTAAATTTACTGATTCGGGACAAGCCACGTAGCATATGCGACCGTTGCGCTATTCAGTCGTGTCTCCTACCCCGCACCGGTTTCCGCTTTACTTCACGCTGCTTTCTCTGGTCTTTTAGTCGCTCATTCAAAAATCACCCCTTTCAAAAAGCGATTTAAGAGGCTTTAAATTCTTTTGCCATGATTCATCATTAACAAAATCTCCTCTGAAAAGCCCCTAAAATCACCGATAGTCCAAACGGACTATTAGAAGCCTTGCCCTACCCTAAGCCCAGCAACTGGAAACGAATAGGCGGCGGTAGCGGAGTGGATGCCGCTGCCTGCATCCAATGTTGCCACCACCCCAAGGTCTATCGGTGGCAGTGGCAGACACCGCCTATTCGAGCGCAGCGGTTTCCAGTTGCGTCCTGCCGTATTGCGGTTCGTCCAACGAAAGCGCCTGTAACCGCCTATTCACCCCTACCCAAAAAGGTTGCCCATAAAGCCAGCCTCCACCTGCCCTGGAATCAAACTAGAATCTTCTGACTCTGCTGCTTCCTCTGTTGACACTTCTACGTCTGGCAATCGCATACCCCCACTACCCCCACTACCCCCATCCCCATCCATAACAGTAGGTGCAGACAATGGTTGAGGTACATACGCATACACACTTGCATCCAAGCCCAACTCCATAGCCATAATGCCAAAGTGGTTCTCCGCCATCCGCCTTGCAATCAAATAAGCTTCACGCACCTGCTTTTGGGTATGCCCACAGTGGTGTTTGGCGAGTGGCAGCAAACACATCACCAGTAACTCTCGTATAAGTGTTGACCTCTCACCTGCTTCCAGCCCGTTGAGATAATCCGCAACAATCGCCAGTGTTGTACCCTCATCAGGAGTAAAGCGGGGTAGGGACAAGCTTTTACGTACTCTGTTGGCTTTGGCTTTGGGCATTTTGTGCCGCCTCCTTCACAGTGTCCCTCAGCTGATCCATCATCCCAAAGGCATCAAGCAGTCGCAATGACAGCAGTTGGTTGCACTCTTTCTCAAACTTGAACATGCCTTCTATCTGGGTTTGAACATCGCCCAACCACACCAAATCCGCATAAGATGAGAAATCTCGCCCCTTGTATTGTCGAGGGCGTTCCCCAAGTCTACCTTGGGGTGTATTATGACCTTTGTCAGCTTCACAATTAAAATATGCCTCCAACTCTGGCTCTAGGAATACCGCCGCACCCCCACCCACAATCACTTCATCAGGTAGAGAGGTGATTTTAGAATCAAGCCATTTGGATATTCTTAGCCAATAGTCAGGTGTTGCGTCAATAATCGCTTTTGCAATATCCCTAGCTTCACTTGCTCGTAGTTGTTCGTCACGAGCAGTTGCCAAAGCTTTGATGATCCCATTCTGGATGAATGGTTCGCTTGTCCTTGTATATTTTAAATCGAGATGACCACAAGCTATCAAAGATTGCCGCTGCCAGTTGATCTCGTTCTAGACCACTTACACGAGAACACACATCATCCAAAAAAGTGCTAAATCCCAACAGGGGACTATCCCCAACTTTGCGTATGCCTTTTTCAAAATAAAGACAAGTCGTATTCCGATGCCCAAACATCAGCAGTGCCACAGTAGACTCCTGAAACCAAGACTTACCCTTCTGCTTAATCCGAATAGCCAACAACCCCGCACCTTCAGGTCGGCATAAAAAAGTATGTAGGGCAATATTCCACCCCTCTCCTCGGAATTTGAAACGAGTGAGCATCAATTCCAACTGCTTGCGGAAACGCTCGTTGTCATTGTATTCATTCCACGGCAAGAGCATCGCCAAGTGCAAGATTATCTTGGGGGATTCAGTCTGACGCTTCTTACCACCGACTTGATGACTAGAAAGAATTATACCAATATAGGACTTACGCATTGACAGAGTGGTAAAATAGTGCAGTTACAAATGGGTATCGTCTATTTATAGGTATTGGGCAATTGAGAGAAATCACCAAACCCTCGACAGCACAATGTAATCTGGAACATTACACTCTGTTTCTGCTATCGGAACCAAAGCATGGTGGGTGTCGCAGACTAGCAGAGATACTGGAAGACGTTTCACATGATAGTGTAAATCGCTTTTTGCTAAGAGAGAGATACGAACCGAAAGATTTATTTGACACAGTAACGAGCATAATCAATTTGACAGGAGGGATTTTAAGTGTTGACGATACGGTCGTAGAAAAGCTTTATAGTGACCCTAAACAGGCGGAGTTAATCGGTTATTTTTGGTCAGGTAAATATCATAAGAGTATTAAAGGATTGAATTTAATTACACTATATTACAGTGATATTCATGATAACTCAGTTCCAATAAATTACAGGATATATGACAAAAATGAGGGTAAAACTAAGAACGACTATTTCCGTGAAATGGTCATTGAGGTAATATCTTGGGGTTTAAAACCAAGGGTCGTGACTGGGGATAGTTGGTACTCAGGAGTGGAGAACTTGAAATTTCTAAGAAACCAGAAATTGGGTTTTCTATTCGGCGTTGAGAAAAATAGAACTGTCTCGAATGAAGCGGGTAAATACAGCCAGGTAAGCACTCTAGGGATTCCAGATGAAGGTTTAATAACTCATCTAAAAGAATTTGGATTTATTAAGTTGTTTAGGAAAGTCTTTAAAAAAGAAGACTCTAAACACTATATTTTATATCTACCCGATGAGGACAAGCTTCAACAATTAGCGCGGAGTGAATTTATCACGATTCATGATACCCACTGGGGAATTGAAACATTCCATCGAGCAATTAAACAGGTTTGTGGAATCTGTCGATTTATGGTTAGAGATAGTCATGCAATCAAAACTCATATATTTTGCTCACTTCAAGCATTTGTTAGATTGGAGCTAATGCGCTCTGAAAAAACAATTACCAACTGGTATGAAGTGCAAAGGAACTTATTTACAGAAGCCGTGCGCGACTATATTTTGAACAACCCCACTAGTGCTGGCGTTTACTAAATCACATACTTGATGTTTTTTGTCAATGCGTAAGTCCTAAAAAGTTAGAAATTTTTGACACAGATTTTTGAACAGTGAGATGGAAAGCTTTGAATTCCAGCCAGACGCAACAGAAATTCCGGGTGGAAAATGCTAAATTCCAGCCGGACACGTTAGAAATTCCGGGTGGAAAATACTGAATTCCAGCCGGACACGTTAGAAATTCCGGGTGGAAAATACTAAATTCCAGCCAGACGCAACAGAAATTCCAGATGGAAAATGCTAAATTCCAGCCGGACACGACAGAAATTCCGGATGGAAAAAGCTAAATTCCAGCCGGACACGATAGATCCGGATGGAAAAAGCTAAATTCCAGCCGGACACGACAGAAATTCCGGATGGAAAATGCTAAACTCCAGCCGGACACGATAGAAATTCCGGATGGAAAATACTGAATTCCAGATTCAAGTATCTTGGGAACACTATGGTTTGACAATCTTGACTATCCTAGTGACTACACCTGTAGGCGTTGTTGAACCAAGGAAGGCATTTTTATCTACCCTTTTGGTACGGCTATTCTTGCGTTCTAACCAATCTTTAAATACTTGGTACTTGCGATTGAAGAAAACCGATTCTGGTACGACTGAAACTAACACTCCCTTGGGTATAAGTAGTTCCCATGCGTGGTAGATATGTTCGACGAGTTCGCAAAATGGTGGATTCATAATGCAGGCATTGTATAATTGGTCGGGATGGAACTCTAGAAAGTTTTTCCCTACAAGGTTAAATCCTTTGAGTTCGAGCATTTCTCTTAATATGGAATTAATCTCAACCACGTCTAGCTGAATGTTTGGATAAGTTTGAATGAGCAATTCAGCGATACTTCCACTACCAGCACTAGGCTCAAGAATTCGCCAGTCTGATTTAATATCTGCCATTGCAATCAATTCATGACAAATCGGTCTTGGAGTTGGGAAGAAATCTCCCGATTTCATTCCAATTATTTCCAACTCAAGCCTGTTGAGTTTTTGTTTGGTGGTATCTATCTTTTCAGGCTTGACGACTTGCTGAATTTCTCTAATTGCGGATACAATTTCGTTGGGTGTGTGCAAGCCTGCACGTGAAAGTGATTTCATCCATTCATCTCGAAGGCTTTCTTGTACTTTCTGGAGGTTTGTTCCCTTTTGAGAAATTCTGAATAGTATCTCAACCTGTGACTTTTGGGTTATACCGCGTAGTACAATGGGGATATTTCCTGTCTCCCACATTTGGGCGATCACCTCCGGTGGGCGCAAGCGCCATCGCAATTAACCAAGACTGAATTATCTCTAGTTCAATCCCTTCTTGAATTATACCCTGGGCTATAAGTTTACGGCGCTTTGTTGGTCGTTGATTTCCAATAGCAGGATTTTTCTTTTGGCCAATTTTTGATTGCATTGAAGCAGCTAGTTCTCGGAGAACTGCTGCTTTTTTTCGGTCAGGGATATTGAAAATGTCTAGAGGTGAATTATCTTCATTGCAAAACAGATTCAGTAGCGACAGTTGCATTATTTGATTCCTTCAAATCTTTGAGAGTGCATTCAAGAATGAGGGAGGTTGGTACGTCCCAAACTTTGACCTCCCAGGTGGTAGCTAATCGTTCGGCGGAACGGACAACTGCATTAGTACATTTGTTATGTTGGACAAGCCAATCTCTGAACTTCTCAGCTTGTTCTTTGGTTTCAAACCCAAAGTAACTAGTTTTTCGCTTTCCTTTTGGGTCGGTAATTGTTGCTACTCGACGTGAAAGGATATTGAGTGTCCAACCACCATTTGTGAGGCTAATTTTGGTGATATTTAATTCAGATGGATTCATATTTGTATTTCCGGAATTGCTGCTAAATACTCCTCAGTTGATATTTCTCTTGCCATCCATTTGACATGAGCTTCTTGAGGAGACATTTGGTTAGTGGAACTAGGTTGGTCAGAAAGAGTTTCTGAATCATTGACAAATGGTGCTAGTGTTATTTCTAATCGTTGCTCAAAGGATATGTGTTTGTCTTTGGAATAGGTAAACTGATAGAGAGCGCCAGTATTAACAAATAGGTAAACTAGGCTAATTTGGTCTAATGATATTTCAGTTTCTTGTTGTAAGAGGAATAGCCTTAATTGAGTTTGCCATTTGTTTTCTAAAATCTCGAATTTTAAGGGTTGTTGAATACTCCAGTCAAACCCGATGACTTGATGTTCTCCATAGACAACAAGGTCATACTCACCATACAGTAGATTCTGATGATACAAGTATTGAAGCTGGGCGTTCCACTGTTTGCTACCTGGAATATTTAGAAAGGGCTTTACCTTCTCAACCCAATTGGCAATTTGAGGGTATTCTTTCAAGAAGGGTTCGACTGGTAGCCCTAGCCCAATTTGTTGCATAATGAGGTGAAACTGACTTCCAGCTATCTCCGATTTACTTCTTGTTTTTATATGAGAAGGAAATGAGGTAGTATCTGCTAAATTGTTTTCAATAGTCTCCAGCATTTTGTGATTGAAGCTATTCATGAAAAACTTATCCCAAATCTTTTTTCGGGATAAGCATACGTTAGTTTTTTGTGGTATTCTCTCTAATTAATTTGTAGTCAAACGCAAAACAAGGACAGGGATTTCGGCGGCGAGTATTAGACTTGTCAAGCTAATCAAAAAAATGACTAATCGCATAAACGATACCTCATTTGGGTACATTTGTTCTATTTGTTGCTCGCGTTAGCGGTTGGTTATTCATTCAATAGTTAAGAAAGATTGGCGAATCTGAACAAAGTGCGGATAGTGATGCCAGTTCTACGAAATGACTGCCATTTGTAAGCGCATTCACCAGATTTGTACTTGGGGGAAAGTTGGCTCCAGGTATCCCATGCTTTCAAAAGGATGGGGCTAACACTTTTGGCTCTTGCGTACTTAACGTGCTAAAATATTATTATATTCTTGAATAATTTTTAGTAAAATCAATTATGAAACGAATAATGACCGAACTCTTAAATTTACCGGAAGTAGTAGTAGAATCAAGTCTGCAAGAGGGTCAAATCTTAATTTTATCAGTAAGTAAACAGACTAAAAGTGCATGGTGTCCACAATGTGGTCAAAAGTCAGAACATTTACATCAAAATCAAAAATATTTAGTGAAAGATTTACCGATGGGGGATAAAGAAGTAATACTGAATGTTAATAGACGAAGATTCAAGTGTAAAAAATGCCGAAAAACATTTAATGAAAAGCTAGATTTCGTAGGAGCAAGAAAGAGATATACAGAGCGATATGCAAAATCTATTATCAAACAAGTGATTAATAGTAATGTAAGTGAAGTGGCAAGAAACAATGGACTAACTAATGAAGAAGTCATATCGATGCTTGAAGATGTAGCTAGAAATGTGATGCCAATAGATGTCAAACATTTAAAAAGATTAGGAATAGATGAGATCAGTTTAGTTAAAGGGCAAGGAAAATTTATTGTTGTGCTAGTAGATATAGATTCAGGGAAATTAATAGGATTAGTAAAAGAAAGAAAACAAAGTGAAATTGAAAAAGCTATGAAAGAGTGGGGAGACTCAGTTCTAGGACAAATAGAAGAAGTAAGTATTGATATGACAGGCAATTACAAATCCCTAGTCTATAAGATTTGTCCAAATGCCATTGTTACTATAGATAGGTTTCATGTTACTAAAATAGTACACGAAGAGTTAAATCGAGCTAGGATAGCAGAAAAGAAAATAGCATCTCAATTAAATTTATCAGAAAGAGAAAAAGTATTTGAGAGTTTAAAAGGAAATAAGTTTACAATTTTAAAAGCTGAGAATAAGCTCACCGAAAAACAAAAAGACAAATTAGATAAAATTAGAGAAGCTTCGCCTTTAATAGCTATGATGCATTCATTAAAAGAAGATTTTCACAATTTATTTGAAGACAATAAAGATGTGGAAACGGGGAGTCTAAAATTAATCGATTGGTTAAAGAAAGCCGAGCCATATTATCAAAAAAGTGTGCGGACAATTCAACGGTGGTTTGGAGAAATAGTCGGATATTTTGAACGAGGAACTACCAGTGGAGTAGTAGAAGGAATCAATAATAAATTAAAGTTAATAAAGAGAAGTGGATTTGGATTTAAAAACTTTCGCAATTTTGAGATTAGAGCTTTATTAGCTTGGCACTATCCTATCAATTTAGCACGTTAAGTACGCAAGAGCCGATTTTACCTGCTGGGCAAATGATTTTGGGATGAGGTACAAATGCTGGCTGCGGTACTTCTTTCCAGAGGTAAATGCTATTGTGCGAGGGAGGTATTTTTGGGCGCGAGCCCGTGCTTCAACAGGTGATACTTGGTTTAGTTCCTCTGGTTCTAGATGTTCATTAATTTGGATAATTTTTCGCCATGCAGTTTCCCCGTCGCAGTCGATCGCTACCAAATATCCCAGAGAGTTGTTGAGTCCACACACTAAAGCGATACCAGTGGGGACAATATACCTGTCATTTATCCTGATTTTAAAGCAGCGGCGGTTAAGTTCGGCTTGTAGTTGCCTGGGAGAGTAAGTGTTTTTCTCCCATTCTTTTCCCAAGGGACGTTTACCAAAGGTAGGTACAACCGACCATTCTTCAGGTAACTCATCCAAGGACGAAACCAGATGGCGAACTTGAGCGTGCATGAGTTCATAAAAGTTAATCTATTGGGATGGCTCACGCAGTGCAGGCGTTAGTGGGTGTGGTAGTTGCAAAATTACTACCAGTAGTGTACTGATAGTAACTTATTGATTTATGATACCGATGAATGACCAGCTTCTACCAACTTCGCAATAGTACTTTGGTCAAATGCTCTGATAGCTGCTACTAACTGTTGCCACTGTTGCCATTTTTCATGGGAGTAAGCATGGTTAGGATTAAAGCCACAAACTTCGCAGAATTTATTAAAGTCGGCTTTCCAATGGAAAGTGCAAATTCCTACTAAGAAATAATTGATGTCTGAGTCGTTCATAGTCTGTCGGTATTTTGGTTTCTCATTGTGGGTTCTACGCTAGTTGAGGTCATAATTTTCCTAGTAAATATCTACTAGTACTGTTGTTGTGTTGTCAGAATTCAGGAGTCAGAACTCAGGAGTCAGAATGCTTGTCAAATCAAGAATTTAAACGATAGATATTTTGTGAGAATCATCACCTCAATAGCTGGAAGCTTTGTTCATTCTGAATTCTGGATTCTGGATTCTGAATCCTTACGTTGTGTTTGTCTGTTAATGATGGATGCTATTGCTTCGTCCTTAGTCAGCCATTTCAAGCTTTTTGTACTGTGACAAGGTTGAGACACCCAGAAGCCTTCAAGATTGTGGTAAAAAGTTCCAAGTAGTTTTATTCCTGACCAAATGCGGTACAATTCACCGAAAATGTCGTTCACTGTGTCGATTTGAATTTCAGGTTTATATTGCTTGAGCAATTTCCATTCTTCATGGGTAAGTTTTTCAAATGGTTTGTCTAGAAGTGATTCTTCTGTCTCTGATACTGGTATGCTATAACCATATTTTGTATTTTCTTTTTTCAATTTTGGACAAGATATCTTGACCTCGTACTCCAGATTGACAGCATGAGTAATGATAAAAACAATGCTGTTTGACTGAACAAAATCTCCAATTTTGAGGTTGGTTTCTCTTAAAAGTCTAGTTGGTGCATGAATAATTTGAAATTTGCCTAGTTTTTGACTTGAGTCAGCTAATAGTTCAACGTACATCGCTACTTTTTACGAACTTTCAGAAAGCTCGTGCGTAAGCAATATACGTGGTTTTTCGATAAAAAATTAATCCTAGCTTTTGATGGTAATCGCTAATTTCTTGCGCGATCGCTAGCCGTCTTTCTTGGTATTCAATGTAACCAGAGCCTGAAAACTTGTGGGTCTGGTTGCACTTTCAAACAATCAACCATCGAAATTATACCATACAAGCATTTTTAGAAGCTATAGCGCTTCTCACTTGAATCACATACAGCACCATCAATACACGTTGGAGGGCGAACAACCGTTCGCCCCTACATTGTATTGCACTCAACCGAGAGCTGCTATAGTACCCACTTCACCCTGTGAAAAAAACTTCGGAAAAACTCAAAATTTTTCGCTCTCTTATTTTTGAGAAATCACTGCCCGTAAGCTGTAACTACCCGATTCTCCTCCTTCAAAAGTGTTAGCCAATAGATAGTAAACGCCATTTTCTGGCAGGGTAACAGTTAATCTAGCATTAAAATCTTTGGGGGAAATATCATCGTTTTCTGCTATTAGCTGCTCTTTAGCAGGAAGTAGCAAGTATAAGTGAGAGTCGATTTGTTGACTATCCATTTCGATAGTTACCTGCTGACCTGCTTTTCCTTCAAAGGCATAAATGTGAAAATAGCTATTATTTGGTAAAGTGGGGTCACCTTTTTTTAAAGCCGCTTGTATAACTTGACCATTCAAAGGCAAATCCTGCTCTTGACTATTACTAGGTTGTTGGCGCTGAGTTGCTAACTGAGCGTTACCTCGTTCTACAGCTACCAAAAAAGGCTGTACTAGGTTTGTAGGGATTGCCAAACTAATGCCAATAAATCTTTTAATCTCGGTATCATTAAAAATAGCACTGTTTACACCAATGACTTGACCATTGGAGTTAAGCAGTGGTCCTCCTGAATTACCAGGATTTACAGCAGCATCATGTTGGATTAAGCCTGATTTTGTGTCAATGCGGCTAACAATCCCATAGGTTAAAGTATTTTGTAATTGTAGACTCAAGGGAGTACCAATAGCATAGACCGATTGACCAACTCGCACTGAACCAGGAGCAGCTAAACGCAAATAGGGCAGATTTTTCTGGTTGCGAATCTTCAGTGCGGCTAAATCTAAGCCACCAGATGCAAAACCAACCACATCAGCTAAAACTTGTCTACCATCAGCAAGCACTACTGCAACAGTTTTAGAACTATCTTGAACAACGTGAGCATTAGTTAAAACTAGACCATCTGGACTCACAATAAAACCACTACCATGTCCTTCTAATCCAAGAGCGATCGCAACTACAGCCGGACTAGCTTTTTCATAAAGGCTAATCCGTTTTTGTTCTTCAGATTTTTCTGCTAAGAGAATTCTTGAGTTTCCTTTCTTAATATCTTTCCCTAACAATGTATGTTCAAATTCTTGGCTTTTGTTAGTAACACTTGACAACTGATAAGCCAATACACTATCAATACCAATCACACCCATTACAGTAGTCAAAATTGTTGAAGTTCCTATCTTTAATAATTTACTTTTCATTACAGAAATCCCTCAATAACTAAATTCTTTGCTCTTCATCATCTTATTTGTCTTTACCAACCCAAGTCGGAATTTGAGAAGAAATTCTCCCATTTGAGACAAGAGTTGATTTTGGTGAAGTTTTTTTCAACAGCACCTAACCTACTTCTTTACTCGCAATGCTTGGATATTAGGATGAGAGAGAAGCTTTTCTCCCTCTGCAATTAGGCGTGTACCCCAGAGACTTTGTTTGAGAACCTCAACATCAGCTAAAGTTTTATCTAAACGCAAGGTAGCTTGTGCCATATTTAGAGCCTTTTGTTGCTCGCCTCTACTATATAAAACTACCGCAAGTGCGAATTGCGCTCCTGTAAAATCACTATCAATTTGAACTGCTTTTTGCCACTGTTGAATTGCCCCTTCAACATCTCCTCTTTCATATTTGATGTAGCCAATTTTTGCGTTAGCTGCGCCAAATTTTTTATCTTTAGTAAGCGCTTGAGCATATTCTGATAGTGCGGCGTTATCATTTCCTTGCTTTTGGTAGACAACGCCCCGACAGTAGTAGCCCACGGCATCATTAGGTTGAAGTTTAATCGCTTGATTGCAATCTGCTAGTGCTGCTTGATAATCTTTTAACTCTTTGCGGACAAAACCCCGCCAGTAGTAGCCCTTGGCATCATTGGGTTGAACTTTAATTGCTTGATTCAAATCTGTTAGTGCAGCTTGATAATCTATTAAGAAATAGCGGACAACACCCCGCCAGTAGTAAGCCTTGGCATTATTGGGTTGAAGCTTAATCACTTGGTTGAAATCTGCTAGCGCTGCTTGATAATCTCTCAACAAATAGCTGAGATCACCCCGCTGGTAGTAAGCGCTGGCATTATTGGGTTGAAGTTTAATTGCTTGATTGTAATCTGTTAGTGCAGGTTGATAATTTTTCAACTCTTTGTGGACATTACCCCGCAAAACGTAGTTATCGCTATTGGGTTGAAGTTTAATCACTTGGTTGTAATCTGCTAGTGCTTCTTGATACTGATTCAACTGATAGAGAACAGTAGCCCTCCGTAGGTAGTTGCTGACATCATTAGGTTGAAGATCAATAGCTTTTTTGTAATCTGCTAACGCATCTTGTTCTTTTTTTAACTTAACAAGGACATTACCCCGCCAGTAGTAGGAGTTGGCATCATCGGGCTGAATTCTAATCGCTTGATTGTAATCTGCTAGTGCTTCTTGATACTGATTCAACTTAACAAGGACATTACCTCGCAAAATGAGGGGTCTGATATCATCAGGTGGCAATATTTTTAGGGCTGTATTAGCATCTTTTAATGCTTCTTGATACTTGTTTGACAGATAAAAAGAGTTACCTCGCCAGTAGTAAGCATTACCATTATTAAGGCCAAGTTTAATCGCTTGATTGTAATCTGCTAACGCTGCTTTCTCATCTTTCAAATTTTGGTGGACAATACCCCGTAAAACATAGTTTTCGGCATTGGGTTTAAGTTTAATTGCTTGATTCAAATCTGCCAGGGCTTCTTGATCATTATTCAACAGAGAGAGAACATCACCCCGCAGCCTGTAGGCATTGGCATTATCGGGTTCAAGTTTAATTGCTTGAGTATAATCTGCTCGGGCATCTTGATAGTTGTTCAACTCTTTATGGACAGCACCACGCAAAATGTAGCTATAGGCATTATCAGAGCCATATTTAATCGCTTGATTAAAATCTGCTAGTGCTGCTGAATAATTTTTCAAATCTTTGTGGAACTTACCCCGCCAGTGGTAAGCAAAAGCATTATCAGGTTCAAGTTTAATTGCTTGATTATAATCTGCCAGTGCTGCTTTCTCATCTTTCAAAGTTTTGTGGATATTACCTCGCCAGTAATAAGCATCAGCATTATTTGGTTGAAGCTTAATCGCATGATTAAAATCTGCTAATGCTGCTTTATTATCTTTGACAGCATTGTAATAAGTGCCCCGCAAAAAGTATAGAAGTGCTTTGTCAGGTTGGAGTTTAATCGCATGATTATAATCTGCTAGTGCTGCTTTATTATCTTTCAAGCGCTTGTATAATTCACCTCGCGAAGTATAAGCATCAGCATTATCAGGTTGAAGCTTAATTGCTTTATTATAATCTGCTAACGCTGCTTTGTTATCTTTAATATCAAGGTAGAAATCACCTCGCCAAATGTAAGCATCAGCATTATTAGTTTGAAGCTTAATCGCTTGACTAAAATCTGCTAGTGCTGCTGGATACTCTTTCAATTCCGCCCGAATCTTACCTCGTACATTGTAAGCATTAGGATTATCTGGTTGAAGTTTAATAAATTGATTAGAATCTGCTAGTGCTGCTGCATAATCTTTCGAGAGGTAGAGTATATTAGTTCGTATAAAGTGGGTAAAATCAAGACCTCCAATATTAATTGCCTGGTTAATTGCTGTTAGTGCCTCTCGATATCTTTTTAATTCAACTAATATCGATGAACGTACAACATAAAGACTCATGTCTTTACCTACTATCGTGTACTCAATAGCTTTATCAACTGCTGCTAAAGCCTCTGAATATCTTTTTAAACCATATAAAAGACTACTTTTAAATTTCCAAGCCTCAGAGCGATTTGGAGCAATAGCAATTGCTTTATCAAAAGCCTCTAGAGCTTTTTCATATTTATCCTCTTCATTCGATAATACTAAACCCATTGCGTAATGAGCTTCATAAGAGTTTTTGTTGAGCTTCAGTATTTGTTCTAAAATATTAACCGTATCTGAGTATTTTCTTATTCGCCATAGTTTATTAGCATATTGAAATAACTCCTTCTCATTTGCATTTAGTGGTGGATTTTTAATAGCAAATACTGGATGCTCCCACAGTGAATTAATTTCTGAATCTTTGATATTTGGTGTATCAGTACTGACGACTAGTTCTTCCTTTATTCCTGCTTGTGTGGCTAAACCCACAATGCTACTACTGGGTGTACCATACCCAAAACCTATTTGAGTCTGACTTATTGGTGAATCTTCAGTACCTCCATTAATACCAATCACTTGTCCCATCGCATCTAGCAATGGTCCTCCACTCGTTCCATGTAGCGATAAATTGGAGTAACTCAGATTTAATCTATAACCATCATTAAGTAAATTTTTCAACGAATACTCGCTGTCTGTACGCGCAAATAATTCTTCTTTTATCTGAAGATAGCCTGCATTTAATTCCAGTTTTCCACTTTCTGCGGGAAAACCAGATAAAAATACCAAAAATTGCTTTGGTTTTTGGTTTATGTAATCAAAAGTTGAGCGATTATATGTAGAAATTGTCGCAATATCATAGCGTTCATTGCTAGTAAATTTAATCAATACGCCGTGTGTTAAGTCTGACTTAATTATATTTTCTGGTTTGACTACATATCTCTTACCATCTGGAGTAATAATTTGATGTTGATAAGTTGATACTTTGGGCGAATTTTTGAACAAATGACGCGCCGTAGCTACATAATAAGTGTTTCCTTGTTTAGCAATTATTACTCCCGATCCATTGGCATTATATTCTTGATTCTTTTCTTTAGATTTAAAGTCAATCCTGACAGTAATCTTTTGAGCTATGTTATTGATTTTATCTGCTAATGTATTACCTACTGGCGGTTTTCCAGCTTGCTGCTGATTCCGCCATTCAGGGGGAATAATTGCTAAGTTAGGAGCGACTTTCGCTAAAGTTTGAATGGGAACAGCAAAACTGAATTTTTTCAATCGTTGAATTTCTTCTGTATTGGGAACCGTCCCATCTTGGTAGGTGTAAGTATCGTTTAAAATCGCATTGTTATGTAAACCATTTATTCCGATTAATTTTCCTTCTTGATTTAATAATGTTCCTCCACTCATTCCTTGTCGAATTTCATTGGTATACCCGATTTGATACCCA
>JAWQFQ010000164.1:4006-21121 GCA_035967975.1 Scytonema sp. PMC 1070.18 | reverse complement strand
ATGATTAGTTGTTAGTTGTTAGTTGTTAGTTGTTAGTTGTTAGTTGTTAGTTGTTAATAGAAAATTGTATTTTACTACTATCTACTATCCACTAACTACTATCTACTATCCACTAACTACTAACTACTAACTACTAACCACTAACCACTATCCACTAACCACTATCCACTAACCACTATCCACTAACTATTTAAAAACAAAAGTCTTATGGAAAAAAGTCTGTCTTCTGTTCTTGGAGTGGTAAAGCGGCGAAGTTTACCCGCTTTGGCTGCGTTTGTATCAGTTATTGGTGGTGCGATCGCATACCTTGTGGTCGCTCCACGTGTCTATCAATCATCTTCGCGACTGATGTTAGATGACAAAAGCGTTAGCGTTTCAGAATTGGGTCGCGACATAACACAAGTTTCATCCAACGGACCAGGGATTAGTCCCTTGGCTGACAAAGCCGAGTTAATCAAATCCCAACGTGTTTTAGACAAAGCGATTGATATTGCTTTTCCCCAGTCTCAAGGTAAGACTTCTGAAAAACCCGTAACTGTTGACGAACTCAAACAAGGTTTACGTGTAATAATAGTTCCTGCAACCAACATTCTCGAACTCAGTTATCGCTCTGAAGACCCAGCGTTAGCTGCTAAAATGCTGAATGCTGTTTCTATGGCAATGGTTGAGGACAATATTAAAACCATCACTTCTGAAGCTACAAAAGTTAGGCAATTTTTAGAAAAAGAGGTACCATTAGCTAATCAGCAGCTGCTTCAAGCTGAAGCAAAAGAGAACCAATACAGACAAAAAAGCGGTATTGTTTCTTTTGAAGAACAAACCAAAAGCTTAGTTGAGAGTATTGCGGAAGTTGAAGACCAAGAACGGACTTTGTCTGCTCAACTTCGAGAGATAAAAGCTAGAGATGCATCTTTACAGCAAATTACCGAAGCAAAAAATCTAAATAACGCTTATGCATCTGTACGCAGCGGTCAAGATGAAGAAATCAAGACCTTACGGGCTAAATTAGCAGAATTAGAAAGAAAAATTATTGAAACTCGGATGCGCTATACAGATGCACATCCAACGGTTATTAGTTTAGTAGGAGAAAGAAACTCCTTACGAGCTTTATATCAACAAGAACTGGCTCGCGTATCTTCTAAAAATCAACCTGTTTCTTCAAATAATGTTGCAGGTGACTCACTTAGCCAAGAACTAACTTCTAAACTTATTCTTAATCAAATAGAAGGAACAGCAGTTAGTGATAAACTTAAACTTTTACAGGATAAAAAAGAGAATCTTCAAACTCGTCTCGCACAACTTCCTATAAAACAGCAAGACCTTATTGTCCTGACACGGAAACGGGAAGAAGCTGCGACCACTTTAAAATTCCTGCAAACCAAACTTGAGGAAGCACGGATTGCAGAGGCTCAAAAGGTCAGTAATATTCGTGTTATCGAAGAAGCTAAACCCGCACTCTTACCCTCCGATCCAAAACCAAAAGTTGTACTGGCGTTAGCTACCGTTTTTGGAACCTTGCTTGCTACTAGCATTGTTATACTGCTAGAGATAATGGATAATACATTGCGTGATGCTTCTGAAGCAGAGGATCTACTCAAATTACCATTGTTAGGAGTATTACCTCGTCTTCCTTCTAAAACACTTGTTCTTGAACCAGCCAATCGATTTTTAGATAATCCAGGGTTGGTTGAACCTTATAGAATGCTCCTCAAAACTCTGGAGTTTCGCAATAGCGATCGCATACGAGTGATTGTTGTCAGCAGTAGCATATCCGGCGAGGGAAAATCTGTAGTCGCATCCCATTTAGCCGCAACAGCTGCTCTTTTATCTTGGCGGACGTTGATTATAGATGCTGACTTAAGAAGACCTGTACAACATACTTTGTTTAACTTAGCAGCAAAACCAGGAGTGACCGATGTCCTCGAAGGAAATGTATCCTTATTAGACGCAGTTCAACCAACGGATATCGAAAATTTGGATGTGCTAACTTGTGGCGATCTCCACGGGCGACCCTCCCAGTTACTAGAGTCAACTGCGATGAAGTCTTTGGTTGCGGAAGCAGCGGGAAATTACGATTTAGTCATTATAGATACTCCACCTGTATGTGCTGCTGCGGATGCCGCAACATTGGCAAGAGACAGTGATGGTCTGATGCTTGTGACTCGTCCCAGTATCACTCTGAAAGAAATGCTGTCAAAGTCTGTAGCAGAATTAACACGCAGTCGCATTCCAGTGATGGGAGTGGTGGTAAATGGAATGACAAGTATGACGGACAAGTATTACCGCTATCCGGTGAATGGTTATCAACCGCGAAGACATTTGGCTTCTGTGGGTAAGACCGCTAGAAATTCTTTGAATGGTTCGAGGTCTAGATAATAATGCTAAGCAATCAACGCTCAAGCCGTTTTTCTCGTTTGGCAATCTTGATTGGATTGACAGGTGTGGGGATGGGTCTAGCTATAGGCTTCCTATTAGGTACTACTAAACCCCTGTACTTGGGATTAGCCGTGCTTGTCGTACCGATAGTTTTTTTATTCTTCACCCATTTTGAGCAAGCAGTTATAGGGCTCTTGATTGTGCGTAGCGCCCTCGATCCTTTCTCTACATTGCAAATTCCAGCTGCATTTGCCCTCGGACTAGACGCATTAACATTATTGTATGTAATAATTATGTTAATGACGCGCCGGACTGTACATACCGATGGGTTCTGGTGGTTCTTAGTTGGTTGGATGGCGTTTCAGGGCTTATGGTTGATACTCATGCCATTAGGTGGTGTGGGTTTAGATGCTTCATTTCTGTCCTTTAGTATCCGCGAGTGGGTACGAATGGCTTCTTGGGCATTGGTCTACCTGCTAGTCATGCAACTTAAAGACCGAACCCCTCCTCATAAGATTGTCTCTGGACTGTTCTTGGCTCTGATTATTCCACTTACAGTAGCTATGATGCAGATGTTTCTGCCTTCACTGCTACCTCCCATTTTCCAAGCAACTGGACCAGATGGCGATTTCGGTTCAATGTCATTGTACGAAGCTAATCGCGTTAGAGGTACTCTCGGTCACTACAATACCTTTACGACCTTCTTGTTACTGTTTATCGGTTTAACTTGTTGGAAGTTAGGTCACGCACGACAACGCCGACCGTGGATTCTTTTGTTGGGTGTGCTGGCTTTTTTCTATGTCAGCACCAAAGCCTTATTTGGGTTGGTGATACTTGGCTGCTTCTTGCTATTTTTGCTTGCTCCTCGATTGAACCTGGTTAACCTACTGGGTGGAATCGTCTTGTTTGCTTTGGTTATAGGCTTATTTGCTAGTACACCATTTGGACAAGAAAGACTTGCTTCTATTGCGGACACACCACTACTCAATCCAGATATAGATATATCCCGTGCAATTCTTCTATCCTCTGCTGATGGTAATAGTTTTAACTGGCGGCTGGCTCAGTGGCATTACTTAATACAAGCATGGGAGAGGTATCCCATTCTCGGTTACGGTTTACTGGCAAGTCCATTTATTACTCCTCTTCAAAATTATGCTCATAACGATTACGTCCGTGCTCTAGCTGAAGGAGGAATAATCGGGATAGGAGCTTTTCTGGTCTTTCTTGGCGCTCAAGCCATACGTCTTGTCCAGTTAAGCAAACGTGCAGCTCAAAAAAGCCCTCAGCGCGAATTATGCTCGATTATGTTAGCTATTTTGTTCGCCTTAACTGTGGGAATGATTACTGAAAATATTTGGACTCATACCACCCTCTATTTCTACTGGTGGGCTTTATTCGCAGTTGCGGCTTGGGATTGGGATAAGGAGGGGTGTGGGGGTGTGGGGGTGTAGGGGTGTATGTAGTTTGTGACGAGTACTTAGTAAAATAATGGGGATTGCATCTGAAAAAAATGACGCAGCAACTGAGTGATTTGATGGACAATTCTCAGCTGAAATTGCAAGGTAAACAACCTTACCGGGTGGTTTTGGTTCATCCGAGTGCGGGGGTTAATTGGAGTGGTGGTTCGGAGATTTTTGCGATCGAACTGGCTAAGCGATTGAGTGCATACTTTGAGGTGCAACTGTTAAGTGGAGAAGATTGTGGTGTCTTCAGCTATCCAATAGGTGGTATCCCTCGTACTTTCGCTTCTCGCAACCTACGCCATCCTTTTATTTCTTCTTTATTGCATCGCTTTGCGACTCATCCTGAAATTGTTATCGAACATCTTACCAGTTTTTTACCCTGTGCCTTTCACTTATTACAGCATCCTGCGGATTTGATTTTCCCTTGTAATGATTACGGGGGTTTGGCTATGGCTGCTTGTGTCAGGGCGCTTAAGGGGACTCCAATACTTTTTACCGAACATGTTGGGTTAATGGGGGGAGGACGTTCTCTTGTACGTAACCTCCGTTTTCGACCTGACCGATTGGTGGTTTTTTCTGAAACCGTCGCAGCTTTTGTTCGGAGTCGGAAACCGAATCAATCTATCAGTGTGATTCCCAATGGTGTGGACCTTGACAAATTTACACCAGATGGTACTCGTGTGGATTTTGGTCTACCAAAGCCGGTGGTTTTGTGTGTCGCTTCTCTCAGTCGGAACAGTCACAAGCGGATTGAATTAGCAATGCACGCGTTGGCGCATCTACCCCAGGTTAGTTTTTTATTATGTGGTGATGGGGTCGATCGCGATTACTTTCAAGCTTTGGGTGATGAGTTAATTGGTTCGGAACGTTTTGCTATTCGCACTTTTCCTCATGCACAAATGCCAGAAATCTATCGTAGTGCAGATGTGTTTACTCTCCCTTCGATAGATGAACCTTTTGGGCTGGCTTATGTAGAAGCAATGGCGAGTGGTTTACCAGTTGTTGCTACGGATGATGAAATGCGCCGTTACATTGTGGGCGATGCTGGTATATTATGTGATGTCACTCACCCTGAGTCCTATGCTGCGGCTATTGCAGAAGCTATGAGGACAAAATGGGGAATGCGATCGCGACAAAATGCTTTACGCTTTAGTTGGGAGCAAGTGGCATTGTCCTATAAAAATGTCATTTTAGAAACAATTGCTCCGAAATTATTCGTGAAAATGGAGAAACCCGGTTTCTTTAAGAAACCGGGTTTCTAGATATCGTCATTTTCACAAATCAAGTAGAATTGCTATAGCTGACTGTTAACTGCTACATGACCTTTATATTAATTTAAGCAATTTTCGGTATTCAAATATGCCAAAAGTCTCGGTGATTATTCCAGCCTATAATGTGATGACTTATCTACCAGACACTTTAAAGAGTGTCTTACACCAGACTTTTACTGATTTTGAAGTATTAATTGTCAATGATGGGAGTTCAGACAATATTATCCAGTGGGCTGAACAAATCAAAGACCCACGAGCCCAATTGATTTCCCAAAATAACCAAGGTGTATCTGCAGCACGCAATAAGGGAATTACCCAAGCTCAAGGAGATTATATAGCATTCGTGGATGCTGACGATTTATGGGAGCCGACTAAGTTAGAAAAACAAGTGCTTTGTTTGGATGCAAATCCGACAGTTGGCTTGGTACACACAAGTATGTTATTAGTGAATGAACAGGGTCAGTCTTTAGGTAAAATTATCTCCTCAAATGCTGAGGGTGAGGCATGGAAGCAACTACTGGAACACAATACAATACTGACTTCTTCAGTGATTGTGCGCCAATCTTGCTTAGAAACTGTAGGTGGATTTGACCACAATTTACGCACTGCTGAAGATTGGGATTTGTGGATTCGTATTGCTTCTCGTTACCCCCTTGCCTTCATTAAAGAACCATTAGTTTTTTATCGATTGCATCCTAATAATACGACTAAAAATTGGCGCTTTATAAAACAAGACCTTCATATTGTTATTGAGAAAATCTTTCAGACAGTCCCATCAGAGTTACAGTACCTTAAAAACCGCAGTTATGGATATACGAATCTTTTTCTAGCTTGGAAAGCCCTTTCAAGTGCTGATAAAGACTGGAAGCAAGCCAGGGAGTTTCGCAACTCGGCTGCTAAACAATATCCACGGCTCCGTTACTCTTACCAGTATATTCGCCTGAGTTTGGCGATCGCAATGATGAAATGGTTTGGAGTGAATGGTTTTAACAAAGTGCTATCACTCATCTACACACTGCGTCGGCGCATATCCTCAAGGATGACACAGTAATATCTGTTTGTGTAAAAGTTTACGCTAAATCGCAACCGTCGCTAATACTAAGGAGTAGACATACATATGCCAAAAGTCTCGGTCATTATTCCAGCTTACAATGCGATGATGTATCTGCCAGCCACTTTAGAGAGTGTGTTGCAGCAGACCTTCACTGATTTTGAAGTGTTAATTGTCAATGATGGTAGCTCAGACAATATCGTGGAGTGGGTTGGAGCAATTAAAGACCAACGAGTTAAACTCCTGACGCAACCCAATCAGGGTGTATCTGTAGCGCGTAATACAGGTATTTCCAATAGTGAAGGAGAGTACATCGCATTTTTGGACGCTGACGATTTATGGGAATCAACTAAGCTAGACAAGCAAGTGCGTTCGTTAGAAGCTCATCCATCTGTAGGTTTAGTTTATACCTGGACAGCTTTCATAGATGAGTGTGGTAAGTTAACAGGCGTATCAATAGTTTCCCATGCAGAAGGGAATGTGTGGGAGCAAATTGTTGTCAGAGACATGGTTTCTACGGGTAGTTCACCTATGATTCGTCGTGTCTGTTTTGACACGGTAGGAGTTTTCGACTCTAATATAAAGATTGGTGAAGATAGAGATATGTGGAGCCGAATTGCTGCTCATTATCCATTTGCAGTCATTAAAGAACCCTTGACTCTCTATCGAAGGCATGATAACAATACAACCAAAAGTAGTAGAAAGATAGTTCAAGAACTGCACAAGGTGATTGAGAAAGCTTTTGCGTCTGCTCCTTTAGAATTGCTGTATTTGAGGAACCAAAGTTATGGCTGGATGAATTACTTTGCTGCTTGGGGCGCTTTATTGGGCGAAAATAACTACACTGAAGCAATGCATTTCCGTCGTCAGGCAGTTTTACACTACCCGCAAATACGGTACACATTAATGTATGTTCGTTTGAGTTTAGCGATCGCACTAATACGCTGGTTTGGTCTTCAAGGTTACGAACGGGCGCGAGGATTTAGTCGTACCGTACGTCAAATGATGTTAGGTACCACTTAATGCTTCTGTTTTCAATCAGCAAAGGGGATGCAATCTTATGCACATTATCGTTTTAGAACTGGAGCCAACTTCTTTCCGTGGTGGTCAGGAAGTTGTTCTCTTTGATATTTGTCGGGGGTTAGCTCAACGCGGACATACTTTGAGTCTTATTTATACGAAAGAAGGAAATTTATTAGAACAATATCAACAGTTTTGTCAAGATGTGGTGAAGGCTAACCAGTTTACAATTTATCCACCTCAATATAACTTGCATTTCGTTGGGGATATCTGGAATATTAATAGAAAGATTCCTATAACACCCAATAGTATAGTTCTTTGCAATCAATATACAGATACTTTTTTTGGTCGGACTTTAGCTGCATCTAAAAGTATTCCCCTTGTTTGTTATCTCCATCTACCTCCACGGGAAAAGTTGACGGAGGTAAAGGGCGTTAAACATTTTATTCGGGAAGTCTATATTAGATGGCAGTGGAATACCGGATTGCAGGATGTTAAACAGTTTATTGCCGTTTCAAATCAGACGAAGCAGGATTGGGTTCAAGAAGGCTATCAAGAGGATATAATTGATGTCGTATATAATGGAATCGACCTACAAGTTTATCAACCTACAAAAGATTTTCCTTTAAAAAGGAAAGAGTGGAATATCTCGGAAAATACTAAAGTTATTTCCTATGTAGGTAGGTTAGATAAAGAAAAAGGATTAGAAACTCTAATTAAAGCGTTTGCCTTATTACAGAAAAATGGTGCTGACGCTAAGCTTTTGATTGCTGGAAAGTCTCTGTTTAACGGAGAAAATTATAGAAAATTATTAGAGCAGCTATCAATAGATTTGGGGATAAAAGACTGTGTTGAATTTCTTGGTCATGTCACTCAGACAACGAGTCTTTATCAAGTCAGTGACATAACAGTCTTACCCAGTATATGGTCTGAACCATTTGGAAGAGTCATTGTTGAAGCAATGGCTTGTGGTACTCCCGCCGTCGCCAGTCGTATTGGAGGAATTCAAGAAATTTTGACAGGAGAGTTTCGAGATGGACTTGTGGAACCGGGAAATGAACAAGATTTGGCAAATGTTCTCCATCGAATGATGTACTGGCGAGATAAAGATTCGCAATTGGGTGAGAGATGTCGTCAGCATATTGCGTCCAATTTTAGTTTAGACAAAATGGTTGACGGTGTTGAAAAAGTGCTGGAATCTCGGTTCACTAAACTATTGGCATAGAGTTTCAAAAATAACAACTTAATATCAACTACGGGTACGTAAATGAACACCAAAGAAATCATTATCGAGGCAGGGCGAACTGAAAGGCAATACTGGAAAGACTTGTGGAAATATAGGGAACTATTTTACTTTTTAGCGTGGCGCGATATTTTAGTACGTTATAAGCAAACTGCGATCGGGATGGCTTGGGCATTAATTCGCCCCTTCCTACAGATGGTGGTATTTTCTTTTGTGTTTGGGAACTTAGCAAATTTACCAAGTGAAGGAGATGCGCCTTACCCTATTCTAGTGTATGCTGCAATGTTACCTTGGCAGTTTTTTTCTGGTGCGCTAACAGAATGTAGCAATAGCTTAGTTAACAACGCCAACCTACTTTCTAAAGTCTACTTTCCCCGTTTGATTGTCCCAGCAAGCGCAGTCATTGTCAGTTTTGTAGACTTTCTGATTGCTGGTATGATTTTGCTCGCCTTGATGGCATGGTATAACTTTGTTCCCGATTGGCGCATTTTAACTTTGCCACTCTTTATTCTGATTGCTTTTGCTGCATCAATGGGAGTGGGATTGTGGCTGGCGGCTTTAACGGTAGAGTATCGAGATTTTCGCTATATTGTGACGTTTCTCGTACAGTTTGGTTTATACATTTCTCCTGTAGGTTTTAGTAGTAAGATTGTACCCGAACAGTGGCGGTTGTTGTATTCAGTGAACCCAATGGTAGGGGTTATTGACGGTTTTCGTTGGGCTATTTTGGGCGGTGAATCACAAATATATTTACCGGGCTTTGCACTCTCTTTGATTGTTGTAGCTTTAATCCTATGGAGTGGTATTTGGTACTTCCGCCGAATGGAACGTACTTTTGCTGACGTGATTTAGATTTGTGGTTGAGGTAGGAGTTAAGTAGATGTCAAATATGGTTATACAAGTTGAAAATTTATCAAAAAAGTACGTCCTTGCTCATCAAGAACAGGGTGGAAACTATAAGACATTTCGTGAGGCAATGACTAATGCAACAAAGTCTGTTGCTACTGCACTCAACCTTCGTTCAAACAAGGAAGTCCACCAAACAAAGGAGGAGTTCTGGGCATTAAAAGATGTGTCTTTTGAGATTAAGCAGGGTGACAGAGTTGGCATTGTGGGTCGCAATGGAGCGGGAAAGTCAACTTTGTTAAAAATTCTTAGCAGAATTACGGAACCAACAAAAGGATCTATCCGAATTAAAGGGCGAGTGGCTAGTTTATTGGAAGTTGGAACAGGTTTTCATCCAGAGCTAACTGGTAGAGAGAATATTTTTCTCAATGGTGCAATTCTGGGCATGAGCAGGGCAGAGATTCAAAGCAAGTTTGATGAGATTGTTGCGTTTGCGGAAGTTGAAAAGTTTTTAGATACGCCTGTTAAGCGTTACTCGTCAGGAATGTATGTGCGCTTGGCGTTTGCTGTAGCCGCTCACTTAGAACCAGAGATTTTGATTGTGGATGAAGTGTTGGCGGTCGGAGATGCCCAGTTCCAAAAAAAGTGCCTTGGCAAGATGCAGGAGGTATCTGAAGACTACGGTCGAACTGTTTTATTTGTGAGTCATAATATGGATGCAATTCAACGCTTATGCTCACAATGTATCATGCTTGAACGTGGTCGGTTACTTGCCCAGAGTGACACGGACAGCATTATCTTACGGTATTTATCTACTAATTCCTTCAAAGCCCTGCCTAATGAATGGATTGATGTATCACAAGTTAGCCGAATTGGTACGGGAGAAGCTCGGTTTGTGAAGGTTCAATACAGCAGTCTTAACCCATCTGCCGAGTTTCAACCTTATTCAAATGGTTCCCTTGAATTTGTACTGGCTATTGAATCAAACTCAACCAGAGAAGTTGGAAGCCTTGGTATTACACTTTGCGACCAGTTTGGTAATAAGTTGGTTAACGCTGATTCTTTGTCGCTTGGTCAAACTATTAAGCTGCAAAAGGGTCAAAATATACTCAAAGTTAAAATCGAGAAAGTACATCTTAAACCCGGAACTTATACAGTTGCATTATGGTTAGCAAATCCCTTCGCAAATCAAGTATTTGATTATGCTGAAGCAGCATTTGAACTTGAGATGATTAATTTGCAAGCAGAAAGTCTTGGTATTAGACCACAGGGTGATGGTGTGGTGACTTGTGATTTTGAGGTTTTGCAAATGGATTTGGTTAATTAGATATGAGGAAATTGCAGGAAAGGATTTCTATTAAACCTGTTGCATAAATGTTTTTTTATATTATGCAAAGACGCTAAGAGGAGATTGGAAAACATAGCAAACGAACAGCTTTTTGGAAATACTAGAAATACTGAAAATCAAGAGAGAAATTTCATGAAACCCAAGGTGTCTATTATTATTCCTGCTTACAACAGCAGTAGGTACATAAAGAGAGCGATAGAATCTGTATTATGCCAAACGGAGAAAAATATTGAAGTTATTGTTGTAGATGATGCTTCCACTGATAATACTGTAGAGGTAGTTAGGCAATTTTGTGACCATCGCCTTAAACTTATGGTCAATGAATGCAACCAGGGACCTAGCTATTCGCGTAATCGTGCATTGAAAGAGGCGCAGGGTGAATGGGTGGCTTTGCTAGATTCAGATGATTGGTATGTACCAGAAAGATTAGAAAAACTCTTGCAGGTAGCTTATACAGAAAATGCAGATATTGTTGCGGATAATATATATTATATTCTTGACGGAGCAGAGTTGCCTTGGAGTACATTCTTTTCTCTTGAAAAAATCAGCCTAGATAAGCCTAGACAAATTGATACCGTCTATTTTATAGATTTTAGTGTCAGTGTAACAAAACCCATCATTAAACGTAATTTCTTGCTTCAGCATCAACTTGAATTTAATGAAGCTTTGAAGTACGAAGAAGACTTTTTTCTCTTCTTATTATGTCTTTGCCACGGAGCCAACTTTATTCTGGTGCCAGAAACTTACTATTTCTACCGGAATCGTTCAGACTCATTGATGACTGAAGGTTTTACATTTTATGAGCAAGCTTACAACACAAATTTGTACTTTTTACAGCAAGATTTTATTAAGAAAAATCCAAAAGTGTTGCGTTCTCTGTCTAGGCGCTTCCTAAAAATTAAGCAACGCAAAGCTTTCCATCGAATTAGGCACTTCGTTAAACAAAAGGCATTTTTGAGTGCGTTGATTGAGGCAGTTAGAAATCCTATGTTCTTGCCAATCCTATGGAAAAAACTTCCAGGAATTATCAAGTATCGGTTGTCATCTCCTCTCGCTTTAATAACTCAAACCTTCGCAAATTCAAAATGAAATTATCAAACATTTTATTTGTGAGTTAAAAAAGAAATGAAAAAGAAATAGACATTTGTCTACATCTAATTAAGATAGTTCTATCGCAGTAAAAAATAAAAATTGAACAATATAAATTGAGAAAAGATATGAACATAATCAGCAGAATTCAACTTCCTACAACAGCTGAAAATTTTGATTTATACTTCAAGTTTGAAACGGGTAGAGTCAATTTTAATCTAGGCGATCGCCAAATTATTTTGCCTGAAGATAGTACACTGTCTCTTAACACTTATTTCAACTCAATCTACGAATACTTCTATACAAAATACACAGCGTTAAGTTCGCTGTACTATTTATTGAAGCTAGAAGGCGATTTTGAAGTTATTGCTTATCGGGAGACTTCTAATAGGCTTGAAAGAGAACTGATTTCTCATCAAAAAATCTTGCAATGTCAGCTGTCAGATTATGTGAAGATTGACTTACCAGAACTGAGGCAAAACCAAGAAGCGGGTCGTATTTATCTGGAAATCACATCCTTAAACCAACAAGGTTTGTTTGCAGAGGGGTTATTGGTTACTGAACAAGAAAAGCGACAGGATGTATCCTTAGGAATTATCAGTTGTACCTTCAAGAAAGAAGTTTATATAAAAAAGACGGTCAATACAATTTTGCAAGACAGTGCGTTACAAAGAAAGAATTTCAAAATCTTTGTAGTTGATAATGGCAGAACGTTAAATAAAAATGATTTTGAAGATGATAGAGTTGGGTTGATTTTGAATCGTAATGTAGGTGGAAGTGGTGGTTTTACAAAAGGATTAATTGAGGGCTTGCAAGAAGAGAAGTATACGCACTTCTTGTTCATGGATGATGACATAGAATTAGACAGTGAAGCAATTTACAAACTTTTCTCTTTATACGAGTATGCCAAAGAGGATTTTGCTATAGCTGGTAGTATGCTAGATTTATACAAAAAACATCTTTTATATGAAGCTGGAGCATTGTATAACAAAGACTTGGACGATGAAGGAAACGCCTACGACCACCAATTTACAGTTGTTCCTCTCAAGCATAATCTAGATTTAAGTAGCCCTACATCACTGAATTTACTTTTGGTAGAAGACGATATTGATTATGGAGGATTTTGGTTTTTTGCCTTCTCCAAAGAGATTGTTGAAAAGGCTGGATTATTACTACCCTTGTTTATCAAAATTGATGACATGGAGTTTGGTTTAAGAATTAAAAAGTATCTTAATATTGTGGCTTTTCCATCTGTAGCTGTGTGGCATGAACCTTTTTATGCAAAAAAACCTGGTTGGGATATTTATTATCACACTCGGAATAACCTAATCGCTAATTCAATTCATAATTCCCTCGACTATATAAGGATGGTAAAAGACCTAACAATAGCTATATTTTTTAATGTCTTAATATTTGATTATAATTCTGCAATTATGTTCCTCAAAGCTTTTCAGGATTATATGCAAGGTCCTAATTTTATTGTAAATAATGACCCCGAGATTCTGCATTCTAAAATTTGTGGATTGAGTAAAAGTCATAAAAGCCAAACTGTATTATCTCGTTCAGTCTTAGATAGTAAAGACTACCAAACCACTAAATTAGGAAAAATTCAGAAACTGGGACTCTTGTTAACCTTGAATGGTCATTTTCTTCCACAATTTCTGATTCGGAATGAAAGTGCGATCGTGCGCTATGGATTAACAGAACAAGACCATGATTCCATTTGTAAGGGATTTGCAAGAAAAAAAATTATCTTTATCCAAGAACCTATTCCTTTTTCTTACCACAATGAACTGGATCGTCGGGCTGGTATTAATATTTTACTGGCTTGGTTTCAAATAGTGATGAGAAGTATTTTGCAATGGTCAAATGTTAGTGCTGAGTGGAAAAAAGCTGCTAAAAATTTAACCTCTGTTCAATTTTGGCAGAGTTACCTTGAATCCTCACTTTCAGATAATACACAGACTCAGTTATCAGATTATGTCAATTTGGAAAAAGCTGCATACTCCTTTCCCGCTCAAAGTTTACCTATTGAAATGAACCGCAAAGACGCAAAGGACGCATTCGCGTTGGCGGAGCCTCTCGAAAGAGAAGCGTCTCGTTCGCGTAGCGTCCCGGAGGGAAGAGAAGAGAAGAAAGAGGAAGAGAAGAGCGGTAATCTTACTCTGGGGAGGGAGTAAGAGTAGGGGTATGAGGGTGTTCTTCCCCTCACACCCTTACGGGTGTAATGTCTTACGCCCTTACACCTCTTTTTTAATTGTTTACACCACAAGTATTTATGACTAACTGTATAAAGTGAGGAAGTATATGAATATAGTCAGTCGAGTTCAATTTCCTAAAACAACAGAAACTTCTGAATTATACATTAGATTATCACCAGATACATCTAGAGATTTTGATAGTAGCAATCCCCAAATTGTTCTGCAATCAGGTAGTACTATATCTTTCAACACCTACTTCAACTCTATCTATGAAAAATATTATAAAAAATATACAACTTTGAAATCAGGTTATTATTTGCTAAGGCTAGAAGGTGATTTTGAAGTTGCTGTTTATCGAGAAACAAATGAGGCGAAGACAAAAGAACTGTTAAGTAATCAAATAATCAAAGATTGTCAGCTTGTCAATTTTGTGAAAATACTATTGCCTGAATTTAAGCAAAATCAAGTTGCTGGTCGAATTTATCTGGAAATAACTTGTCTGAGTTCAGAAGGCGTATTTGCAGAAGGGGTAGTGTTTACTGAGCAAGAAAAGGGTCGGGATGTTTCATTAGCGATTATCACTTGTACCTACAAAAAAGAAGCTTACCTACAAAAGACAGTCAATACTATCTTACAAGATAGTTTGTTACAGGATAAGCAGTTTAAAATCTTTGTTGTAGATAATGGTCAAACACTTTCTGAAAACGACTTTTTTGATAAGAGAGTTCAGCTCATCCCGCATCGTAATGTAGGTGGGAGTGGAGGTTTTACCAAAGGACTCATTACAGCGTTACAGGAAGAAGTTTATACCCACTTCTTATTTATGGATGATGATATAGAGTTAGACAGCGAAGCCCTTTTCAGGCTGTTTTTATTGTATGAGTATGCTCAGCAAGATTTTGCTGTAGTTGGCAGTATGTTGGATTTGTACCGCAAACATATAATGTATGAAGCAGGGGCTTTATATAACAAATATATAGACAATAATGGAAATATTAAACATTGTTCTTTTGCACTAACCTGTCTCAAAAATAATCTGGATTTACAAGACCCTACTTCACTCAATTTACTTCTAGTGGAAGACAAGATTGATTTCAGTGGTTTTTATTTCTTTTCTTTCTCTAAAGAGGTTGTTGATAGTATAGGTTTGCCTCTTCCTTTCTTTCTAAAAATAGATGACTTAGAGTTTAGTTTGAGAGTTAATGAATATCTCAGTGATGGTATAGTAGCCTTTCCCTCTTTAGCTGTATGGCATGAACCATTTTATACTAAAAAACCTATTTGGGATTTATATTACGGCAATCGTAATAAACTCATAACTGATGCAATTCATGATTCGTCAGACTTTTTTGGCACATTAAAGTATTTTACAAGAAATATTATTTTTTATCTCTTATTGTTTGATTACAACACTGCACAAATGTATGTTAAAGCATTTGAAGACTATATGCAGGGTCCTGATTTATTGAAAAATAATGATTTAGAGACTTTTCATTCTAAGATTTTTGAATATAGTAAAAGACATAAGAGTCAAACAGTGCTGACTAACTCCTTTACCAATAGTGAAGGTTATCAAGTGACTAAAACTGGAAAACTTCAAAAATTGCTCAGTTTGTTAACGCTGAATGGTCATTTACTACCGAAATTTCTGATTCGGGATGAAAGTGCGCTCGTCCATTATGGAACTAAAGAGGAAGAACGAGATTCAGTTTGTAAAGGATTTGCTAAAAAAAGAATCATTTTTATCCAAGAAAAAAATGCTCAGTCTTATCAAAACGAATTGAATAACCAAGCTGGTCTGAGCATTCTCTTGGCTTGGTTTAAAGCGGTAGTTCTAAGTATTGGGCGATGGTCAAATATCAGGGCTGACTGGAAAACATCTGCTAAAGATTTAACTTCTATTCAATTTTGGCAGAATCACCTCGAACCTCTAGATAAAAAACAATCTCAATTTTCCAATTATATTAAGTCAGGAGAAGTTGCATGAATGTAGATTGGCTCATTGTTGGGGCTGGATATTCCGGTTGTGTACTTGCTGAACGAATTGCAACTCAGCTAGCACAACGCGTGCTCATTGTAGAACGACGAGATCATATTGGTGGTAATGCTTATGATTGCTATAACGAACATGGTATCTTAGTACATAAATACGGTCCTCACATTTTTCATACCAAATCAAGAAAAGTTTGGGATTACTTATCTGAGTTTACTGCATGGCGACCCTACTACCATCACGTGCTTGGTGTGGTGGAAGGGAAAAAAGTTCCCATCCCATTCAATCTGAATTCTCTTTACGCACTGTTTCCTCCCCGCTATGCGGAAAAGTTGGAAGAACAGCTCCTAGAGCACTTTGGTTTTGGAGTCAAAGTTCCTATTCTCAAGTTGCGTGAAAGCGCTAGTGGAGATTTAGAGTTTTTGGCTAACTATATATATGACAATGTCTTTGTCCGTTACACAGCCAAGCAGTGGGACCTCAAACCCGAGGATCTCGATCGCGGAGTCACCGGACGTGTTCCAGTTTATATTAGTCGAGATAATCGATACTTCCAAGACCCTTACCAAGCCATGCCCAAGCATGGCTACACCGAGATGTTTCGCCGGATGCTTGCTCACTCGAATATTAAGGTGCTTTTAAATACAGATTACCGTGAAGTGATTAAAGACATCACATTCAATCGCATGGTCTATACAGGTCCGATTGATACCTTTTTTGACTATATGTATGGTGAGTTACCTTACCGCAGCATCCGCTTTGAGTTTGATACTTTAGATCGGGAGTATTACCAGGAAGTAGGTACAGTTAACTACCCCAATGACTATGATATCACTCGCATTACCGAACAAAAGTACCTATCAGGACAAACTTCACCTAAAACGACTCTAGTCATGGAGTACCCTCAGGCTTACTTACCAGGTAAAAACGACCCTTACTATCCCATTCCACGCGAGGAAAACCGCGAGCGTTATGACCTTTATCTCAAAGAAGTTCAGAAACTGAACGGTTCCGTCATCTTCGCCGGACGACTTGCTGAATATAAGTACTACGACATGGACCAAGCAGCTTTACGAGCCTTAAGCTTGTTTGAGAAAGAAGTGGCGAGACAAGATTAGGGTGTGGGGTGTGGGGTGTGGGGAACCTATCAAATCCCAATATTGATTTTTGCTGATGTTTTTACCTACCCCCTTTTTCTTCTCCCCCAACACCCT
>JAWQFQ010000164.1:0-3906 GCA_035967975.1 Scytonema sp. PMC 1070.18 | reverse complement strand
CCCTTTTTCTTCTCCCCCAACACCCTTTTTCAGTTCCTTATAGGCGGAGCAAGAGGAGCACGTGGAGCCCCACCACCACCGACAGTCTCTGGTCCATTGTTATCAACAATGTGAAGTGCTTGAAATAACTTCATGAAATCTTCATAAAAAGTTCCACTGGTACCTGCAAAGTTATAACCGTAGGCAGAGTGAAACTCCTCAGGAACATCCTTTTCCATTGCTATGTAATGAGTGTCCCCATAAGAGTCATCAACGATATAGGCACCATAATCTTGTAATGCACGAAACAGCTTTTTAGCTGGTGCTGTTTGTAAATCGAGACTTTCTTCCGTAACATCTGGAGGAATAGCCAGTAGTGTTCCTTGTGCAAGAGAGGGATTTTTACCATGATACTTTTGAGCTGCATAGTGGTCAGCACGATCTGCGGGCCAACGATAGCCGGGAATAGATTTGGAGTAGTAAAAATATTTTTCACCCCAAATTAGGACTTTTAATGCGTGGCGAATAGGTTCATCACTGGTGAGTTCGCCTTTGCGTATGGAGCCACCAATAGCAGAAAGACCAGACCCAAAATGCGATCCTCCTATTCCATCTCCATAAATATCAACTTCACGCGAATCTTTAGAATAGCGATAACCATAGATTGGACCTCCGTTTTCACAACGAGCTAGAGGAGAAAGCTGCACCAAGGTTTTACCATCTGGCATCAGAAAGGCTGACGCATTGTTGGGTGTGCTATATGGCTCTTTTGTGGCGTCTGGAACAATGAGGTTATCTGGTATTGGTAGTGAGATACCCATAGATTGCGTACCCGTACAACGTCCTTCACCCCAAGCACCCGGACCATAAACTGGACGTAATGGATCGCCGTCCTTGAGCTTAAAAAAGTACTCTCGATCTACTTCAGCATGTCCTGCTTTTCCTATGTTCGCTGGGATGTAATCTGCATCTGAACCAATGGGCATATTCCAAATCGAGGTGGATGCAAATGGCCAGAGAAACTTGTCACGTGTGGAGGTTGTTTGGCTTGGAGTTTGTACACAACTAAGAAGTAAAGTTGCAGTGACAGCAGCTAGAAAGACAACTAAGTGAGACAGATGTTTACGATTTGACAAAAGTTGAAAAATGCTCATGAAAAAGCCACTTCAATGAAAATAATGACTGCTCTACAGCCTGTAATAATACGGACTTCTGCCGTAGCTCATAAACAGTTGTATATCTGTAGACTGATTAATCCTACACGACATCTTCACAATTGTCCGGCAATTATAGTTTTACAAAAAAAATGTTACAAAAAAATATCTTTTCCTAATCTTCACAGAGATTGAATAACCTGAAAAAATTACCAAAATAGTCTAAGATTAAGTATTTTAAACAAAAAATCATTTAAAGCACGATTTGTCATGATTTTAAGGGTTTAAAAATCATTTTTTAAAAATTGTTTTACAAAAATTAACCAGAATAGAAGTTTAAAACAACTATTAAGAATAAGGAAAGTCAGAATGGAATTGAAATCTTGCCACTTGCTAAACACAGTAGCCTAAATTCATGACTTGCACTAATTGCAATAACCCTAAGGTAGATATTGTCTCTTGAAGTTAGAAATAAGTTTTTAGAAACTCTATACGCAATGTCTACTTTACTATTGGAGGTAACTGGCGATCGCGATCGTGTAGCGTCTCTGTAAGGAGAAGGATTTACCTTAAGGGTGCAAGATACCAGCTCAACACAAAAGGTAAAATGCCTGAGGGGTTATATATGCCGAAAGTTTCTGTAATTATCCCAGCTTACAATGCTATGGCTTACCTCCCAGAAGCTGTGGAAAGTGTACTTAAGCAGACATTTACAGATTTTGAGGTGTTAATTGTAGATGATGGCAGTTCTGATGGAACTGTAGAATGGGCTTCTCAGATAGAAGATTCCAGAGTCAGACTCATTTCTCAAAAAAATCAAGGTTCATCTGCATCACGCAATCAGGGTATTATCTCCTCTCAAGGAGAGTATATAGCGCTTTTAGATGCTGATGATATTTGGGAACCCACCAAATTAGAAAAACAGGTGCGTTGTCTAGAAGCAGATTCATCTGTGGGGTTAGTAGATAGCTGGACGATTTTAATTAAACAGCAAGGTCAATCTACGGGTAGAGTTATTATTTCCTACGCCGAGGAGGACGATGTCTGGAAGCAGCTTGTTCAGTTTAAAACTGTATGTTGTTGTGATAGTACTCCTTTGATTCGTCGCAGTTGTTTTGAAACTGTGGGGTTATTTAATAGAGAACTACCATTTCTTGAAGATTTAGATATGTGGATTCGCCTTGCTTCTCGTTATCGCTTTAAAGTCATTAAAGAACCCTTAGTTCGCTATCGTCAGCATCCAGGAAGTAAGTCAACTCATTGTCACGAAACTCTAGAGGCGTTTCGTACAATTATTGAGAAAGCATTTGAATCTGTTCCTCCAGAATTGCTCCCCTTAAGAGAACGAGGGTATGCTCGTATTAATCTTTACTTAGCTTGGAGAGCTATCAATAACAATGATTATCACCTAGCACTTCACTTTCATCATCAAGCATTTACTCATTATCCACAAATTATTTTCTCTTGGAACTTTATCCGCCAAAGACTCGCTTTGTTTCTACTTAAACAATTCGGTCAAACAATTTACGATAAAATAAAAACACTTTTTCAACTCATCCGAAGTTCTCTAACATTTACTAGCTAATGGCTAATGGCTAATGGCTAATGGTTGATTGAGCTTTTGACTATTAGCAATTAACAATTAGCAATTAACAATTAGCAATTAACAATTAACAATTAGCAATTAGCAATTAACAATTTCAAATTCATGCCTAAAATTTCCGTTATTATTCCAGCATACAATACCATGAAATACCTTCCTGATACCGTGGAAAGTGTATTAAAACAAACATTTACTGATTTTGAGGTCTTGATTGTTAATGATGGTAGTACTGATAATATTGTTGCATGGGCTTCTCAAATATCCGATCCACGAGTCAGATTAATTTCACAAAAAAATCAAGGTACAGCAGCGGCAAGGAACAAGGGTATTATTGAGTCTAAAGGTGAATATATTGCCTTTTTAGATGCTGATGATATTTGGGAACCAACTAAGTTAGAAAAACAAGCAGATTGTTTGAATAAGAATCCTTTGGTAGGTTTAGTAGATACTTGGACAATTTTCATGGATGAGAGTGGTACTCTCACGGGTTTAGTCATGAGACACAATAAAGAAGGTAATGTCTACAAAGAGGTTGTCGAAACTTGTGACAGTTCGGTTTGCTGTGGAAGTTCACCCATGATTCGTCGTTCTTGCTTTGACACTGTCGGCTTATTTGACCAAGAAAGCTATATTGAAGATGTGGATATGTGGATACGTATTGCTAAACACTATCACTATGCAGTGGTTAAAGCTGTTTTGGTTAGATACCGCCAGCATCCTCATAATAAATCAAAAGATTGTCAGTCAATGTTTCAAGGTTTTCGGCAGTTAATTGAGAAAACATATAAGACTTTACCTACAGATGTATTGTATCTCAGACCGAGAAGCTATGGTCGCTTGTATGTCTTTTTAGCTTGGAAATCTATAGATAAGAAAGACGAGAAACAGGCTTTGTACTGTAGTCAGCAGGCGATCGCAATGTACCCTCAACTCCTATTTCGTCTTTCGTTTATTCGGTTGATGATAGCTATTGCAGTATTTTGGATGTTTGGAGCAAATGGGTATGAATCAATTCAGTCTTTTAATCGTAGCTTGCGCCGACGAATCTCTACTTGAAGCAGTCAGCGCTTCAGCTAGAATCTATAAGCTACAAGTTTTTGACTGAAAGCTGACCGCTTAGAGGATGTTTGAAAAGTGGTTTGTTGTAATTTCAAGCACTGGTTGATCCCC
>JAWQFQ010000163.1:0-21187 GCA_035967975.1 Scytonema sp. PMC 1070.18 | reverse complement strand
CGCGCACTTCGCGTCTTTGCGGTTCAATAATTCATCCCTATTTTATGCAACGCCAAAAAATTCTTCTTCTGACTTCTAACAGTTATAGCGATTCCTATGTTAGTGAGGTATGGGAAGAAAGAATTAACCGCAGATGAATTTATACCTCGATAGACAGGGAAACGCTATGTCAGTTTCATGATACCATATTCGGTTAATGACTTATAAAATAATTTGTTCGTAGTTGCGCTTTAGCGCATGCATTACAACTAAAAACGTATTATAAGTGTTCATCTGAACATTATATGACTGGGTAACGAGCAAGGCGACTAATATGGCTCTTTCAGCTTTTGATTTATTAAATATCACCTTTCGTTCTTTAGGTAAAAACCCTTTACGTTCTGCCTTGACTACTTTGGGGGTATTTATGGGTGTAGCCGCTGTGAGCGCTACACTTCAGGTTGGCACTATTAGCCGCACTATGATCGCTCAACAACTGGCAAAACGAGGCGCACCTCAAGTCTCGGTATACCCAGATTGGGATTCTGGTGGTCGCAGTACCCAACTCAAGTTGGAAGACATGGAATATTTGCGACAACGGTTGGTGGGCTTACGAGCAATCAGTGCTTTTAATTGGGCTGGACCCACACCGACGGTATTTCAGGACAAGGAGTTTACTCCTCCGATGTCACCTGTGTCTCAAGATTTTTTGTTGACTTCCGGGAAAGCATTAGTGTCGGGACGGTTTTTTACGGCTGAAGATTTTGCCAGCTACCGACCAGTGGTAGTCATCGATCAATTGCTAGCAGAACAACTTTTCCAGAAGCAGAACCCTTTGGGTCAAATGATTTATGCTGGGCAGAGACCATATATCATTGTAGGAATAGTAGCGACTAGTCTAGATGCAAATGCCCCTCCTACAGGTCAATTGTATGTGCCGATATCTGTTTATAATGCTTTAACTGGTAGCCGTGACATTGGCAGCATTCAAATGCGCCCCGACAAACTTGAAAATGTAGAAGACTTGAGCCACCAAGCTGAGGATCTGCTGCTACAAAGATTTCCAGGACAAAAATTTAAGTTTTGGAATAATGTATCAGACATCATCCAGCAGCAGAAAACTTTAGAGATGGCTTCTCAAGGTCTAACGGCGGTAGGAGCGATCGCACTATTAGTTGGAGGTGTCGGAATCGCGAATATTATGATTGCTTCAGTAACAGAACGAACCGCTGAAATAGGTTTGAGAAGAGCAGTAGGAGCAACCCAACGGGAAATCATGCTGCAATTTATTCTAGAGGCTATACTTTTAAGTCTAATAGGCGGGAGTGCAGGTCTGGGAGTCGTGCATGGATTGACGGTTGTAGTCGCTGATACCTTTAACTTGCCCTACGAGTTTAATGACAAGATAGCAGTGTTGGCATTGGGTTCAGCACTACTAGTAGGAGTAGGAGCTAGTCTACCTCCTGCCGTGCGGGCTAGTCAAATCGATCCAGTCAAAGCCCTACGCTCAGGGTAAGTTACAAACCAAGATTCAGCAATCAAATCTCTATGTTCCTAGATAAAAGCGTCGCAAGAACACAAGAGAACAGTTTATCGTTTCAATCCCGTTACCGGGAAGCGCTACGTTTCCAGAACATTAACGGGGCATTGTGTTGTTGATGCGATCGCAAGTTTCAATCCCGTTACCGGGAATCGCTACGTTTCCAGCTTATTTGACAATTTTGATCACGCTTACTGTATCAAGTTTCAATCCCGTTACCGGGAATCGCTACGTTTCCAGTATGAGGTTTTAATGTATGGAATCCGAACAGAATTGTTTCAATCCCGTTACCGGGAATCGCTACGTTTCCAGAATTGGCGAGTCAATAAAGCACAAGCCATTAACGGTTTCAATCCCGTTACCGGGAATCGCTACGTTTCCAGTTGATGCCGAAACACATCAGCAGTTTGCTGTTGATGGTTTCAATCCCGTTACCGGGAATCGCTACGTTTCCAGTCGATAAATTCGATTAGTAAGCGACTAGCAGTCGGTTTCAATCCCGTTACCGGGAATCGCTACGTTTCCAGATCATCTATACGATTGTCAACCTGTTTTGGAAAGTTTCAATCCCGTTACCGGGAATCGCTACGTTTCCAGTTGTTACCGCTGAAACCCTTATGGTTCTAGGCGGTGTTTCAATCCCGTTACCGGGAATCGCTACGTTTCCAGGAGCATATGTTCCCAGCCGACCATAGTGTTTCTGTCAGTTTCAATCCCGTTACCGGGAATCGCTACGTTTCCAGTCTGATGATGCTGCTGATGCGTCATCTAGTTTATTGTTTCAATCCCGTTACCGGGAATCGCTACGTTTCCAGTATCTCTCTTGCTCTATCTGCGTAAGCTTCTGTAAACGTTTCAATCCCGTTACCGGGAATCGCTACGTTTCCAGTTATCGAGCAAAAGCACCTGATTATATGAACTTTCTCGTTTCAATCCCGTTACCGGGAATCGCTACGTTTCCAGTCCGTGTGTGGTGTGACTCAGCAACAGTTATTGGTGGTTTCAATCCCGTTACCGGGAATCGCTACGTTTCCAGTTGCAATTGTCCAAATGGCTGAAGTGCTTACTAGGTAGTTTCAATCCCGTTACCGGGAATCGCTACGTTTCCAGCTAATTTTATGTTCCCCGTACGCTTCTAATAACTCATGTTTCAATCCCGTTACCGGGAATCGCTACGTTTCCAGAACATACTTAAAACAAATAGCGAAATAATAATTAAAGTTTCAATCCCGTTACCGGGAATCGCTACGTTTCCAGCCGAAGTAGGTGCAGTTTGCGTCATGGCTCCAGAAGGTTTCAATCCCGTTACCGGGAATCGCTACGTTTCCAGCCGGTAGTCTAGAAAAAGGTTGTTTAAACCCGTATTCAAGTTTCAATCCCGTTACCGGGAATCGCTACGTTTCCAGTCTATGTCATTTTTTATTTGGGTTATTTCTTGCGTGTTTCAATCCCGTTACCGGGAATCGCTACGTTTCCAGTTCCTAAACGAACAGGGGCAAGTTATAAAAAGGATGGTTTCAATCCCGTTACCGGGAATCGCTACGTTTCCAGTCGGGACATCGCCAATTTTCATCCCTGTCTCATATAGTTTCAATCCCGTTACCGGGAATCGCTACGTTTCCAGGTTACTGTTGTTTCAAGTTCAGTAATGTCTTGACTAGGTTTCAATCCCGTTACCGGGAATCGCTACGTTTCCAGTTTAAATTTTCAATATCTCCATCGGACATTTGCTTTGTTTCAATCCCGTTACCGGGAATCGCTACGTTTCCAGCTTTATTACCCTCAACTGAACTAGAAGTAGATAAATGGTTTCAATCCCGTTACCGGGAATCGCTACGTTTCCAGTTAACATTTTGCATCTATTGTCTGGGAGTTTAATAGTTTCAATCCCGTTACCGGGAATCGCTACGTTTCCAGCGGCTAAAACTAAAGTTAAAGAACTTGAAGAAGTTAAGTTTCAATCCCGTTACCGGGAATCGCTACGTTTCCAGCACTGTTCGTTGGAGATTTTTGAGTTGTACTAAAAAAGTTTCAATCCCGTTACCGGGAATCGCTACGTTTCCAGTCCAAGGTGCGGGACTACTATAACCCCGACATAGTTTCAATCCCGTTACCGGGAATCGCTACGTTTCCAGTTTGATCTACATATTCAATATAACTCTATTTTTCAAATTGTTTCAATCCCGTTACCGGGAATCGCTACGTTTCCAGCAAGACTATTTAATCTCTAGACAACAAGGTAAAGTGTTTCAATCCCGTTACCGGGAATCGCTACGTTTCCAGGCCACTACCACTAGTGCTATATGCCACGATTCGACCTAGTTTCAATCCCGTTACCGGGAATCGCTACGTTTCCAGATGGGACTATGTCTGGGCTTACTCAACAACAACACGATGGTTTCAATCCCGTTACCGGGAATCGCTACGTTTCCAGGTAAAACCATTTTCTTTCAACTTCGGTGATAAAAATAGTTTCAATCCCGTTACCGGGAATCGCTACGTTTCCAGTTGAAAAAATTAAGTATGTTTGCGTAAAAAAAACCAGTTTCAATCCCGTTACCGGGAATCGCTACGTTTCCAGTAGAAAAATTAATGGTTCAGAATGGTATAAAGTAGTTTCAATCCCGTTACCGGGAATCGCTACGTTTCCAGCTCCCGTGAAGGTTACGGAAGAGGAAATATAGCCTGGTTTCAATCCCGTTACCGGGAATCGCTACGTTTCCAGAGTAGTGTTCTGGATGGTTTAAGTGGTGCGTTTTCAAGTTTCAATCCCGTTACCGGGAATCGCTACGTTTCCAGTTCTGCATTATTAGCAGTTTCGGGACAAAATCTAACGTTTCAATCCCGTTACCGGGAATCGCTACGTTTCCAGACTAAACGTAACGCAACTGCATATTTCAGATATGCAAGGTTTCAATCCCGTTACCGGGAATCGCTACGTTTCCAGCAAAGGACCCATCAGTAATGTCATCTGTTTCAAGGTTTCAATCCCGTTACCGGGAATCGCTACGTTTCCAGCAACAAGTCAAAGTGGGTGTAACATAATCTTTCAAATTGTTTCAATCCCGTTACCGGGAATCGCTACGTTTCCAGTCCACCATCTGAAACCCTTACAGAGCAAGGGTTCTACCAGCCGTTTTGGCAGATCGAAAAAATGACCTCATTTCAGGCTAGCTTATTGATATAAAATATCAATAGTCCCAAATATCAAAACGCTGTAACTATTAACTTGTCTAGGTTCTGGCGATTTTGGCAGAACCCCCCTGGTTTTAGCCCCCGCTTCGGTCTGCCAAACATCAATTTAATAACATTATCAACGTACTACATCCCAATGTCCAGAATCGGTTAGATATCTTCATGTTAATTGAAACGATCGCCGATCGCACAACCGCAAAGCACGTACAACCAAAGAATAAAGCTGCAAAAACTCAATCTCATCGCGCTTAAATTTATTCAAATCGAACCATCGCTTGGATTGATGTAATATGATAATACCCACCGGAATGGGAACTCGAAATAAAAACATGAACAGCAGCCTTACCATACATACAGTAAAGATTACAGATGCAGATTTCGAGCAAATTATTCGAGCTAATTCAGAGTGGAAATTTGAACAAACCCCGCAAGGAGAGTTAGTTGTAGTGTCACCCACGGGGGGAACATCAGGACGCAAAAATTCCAGTTTGTCAAGGCAGTTTGGTAACTGGGTGGAGGAGAATCTAGATTTAGGTGAGGGCTTTGATTCTTCTACTCTTTTTCAACTGCCAAATGGGGCTAAACGTTCCCCTGATGCATCCTGGGTGTCAAGACAGCATTGGAATGCGCTCACTCAACAGCAAAAAGATGGCTATCCGCCCCTGTGTCCTGATTTTGTAGTAGAGTTGCGATCGCCTACTGATAATCTTGAAGAACTACAAGCCAAGATGAGAGAGTATATGGATAATGGTGCGCGTTTAGGTTGGTTGATTAATCCGCAAGATTGTCAGGTTGAGATTTATCGACAAAGGCAGGAAGTCGAAGTTCTACAAGCACCTTTAACTTTATCTGGAGAAGACGTGCTACCAGGTTTTGTACTGAATTTACAGAGAATTTTTACTAATGGTTCTGTGTAGATGCTTGCTGAGCAGGTGCAAAACCCATGATTGTTGAGCGTTTAAATTCGCGTTATCTTCCTTTTGAAGAAAATTCTATCAACAATCCTGTTGCCTTTTTCAACCAAATAAAATCACTGTATCCCGTTTTCATGCCTATTGCCTATTGCCTGTTGCCTATTGCCTTGCTCAACTAGATAATTTATTTTGCACGACTATTTATTTGAAATTCATCAAATTTCACCACTTTGGACTCCGGTTGGCTTGTGTCAAAACGATAGCTGCTGACCGTACCTGTCGTCGTATCAAAGATGCTAAAAATCGTGATATCATTACTTGTTATGTATGGCATTGGTTTACCATCTTCACCTTGTAATGGTGCAATTGTCGGTACTATTGGTTCTAATCCATAAGGATCGCCCAGTTCTGGGTAATTCTCTTTATAGCCAACTGGTACATTGCGCTTTTTGTCATTCAAATAAGCACCGTAAGTATTGCCAACATTCGATGTTTCTAAAAAGTTCATACCCGACTGGTTGCGGAAACGATTCCATACATGAGAGTGTCCGTAGAACACTAACTGTACGTTGGCTGACTCAAGTAGAGGCTCAACATCACGGACAATATAATCTGCTTGCAGGGGATATTCATAACGCACTGCTCTAATGTTATTATTAGCATCGCGTTCTATGGTTTGTACAGGATTGGTATAAGCTGGAACAATGTTGTCACCTAAAGAATGGGCAGGATGATGAAACATGACAACTTTGTATTTTGCTTGTTTAAACTCAGGACTGTTCAGTTCTTGCACCAACCAGTTGTATTGTTTACTACCTCTAGCGATCGGCTCAAAAATCAACTGTCCGTAACCCCATTTCTCTGGATTATTAAAATCTTGGTTTCTTTCTCGGTACTTTCCTCTAGCCTCTGCATCTAAGTTGGGAGTCCGCCATATATTTGTTGCATAAAGTACGACTAACCGTACATCTCCAAAACTGACTGCATAGTAAGTTTCTCCACCTTCTGGACTTTGTGGTAAGGTGAAAATTTCTTCATAAGTATCGGTATTATAAGAATTATCTTTAAGGGATTTTTGACCGTATAATTTCAAAGCAGCTGCACGGGGGATTGCATCGTAAAATTCTTCACCCAAACTTCCACTTTTACCAAAGCGTCCCATGACCTCATGATTTCCAAGACTGGAAAACAGAGGGGCGTGTTGAATGATTTCCCCACCAGTGTATATCTTCTTAATCCCGTTTTTTTCAAGTTCGTAACGAGCACGACCTTGCAAACTGGGAAAGAAAGCATTACCACGATTATCATCAAACCATTCTGAAGCCCTATCTGGGATATCTATTAAATCTCCAGCAAGCCATACCCCATCGACTCTACCCACCGTCTCCACGACTTTTTGTAGATTTGCTGCTGTCATAGCTTTTAATTGATGGTCTGAAGTCAGAAGAATTTTTAAGGGTGTTCCTGGTGTTGGTGTAGGTTCAAGAGTAAAAGCATTGCTGCTGACAGTCTGACCATCTTCTCTTACGCTTGTCACGCGATAAGGAACTCGTTTACCGGGTGTTAACCCAACGACTTCAGCTTCATGTCGCCAAACATCGCGTTTAACAGGTTGCTTATAAATTTGTCCATCTTCGGTTTGGTTTCCGACTCGTGAATTCTGGTCTTCACGGATACGACTGAGTTTAGTTGTGGTAGCAATAGCAGTTTGATTGAAATTGTCATCCCAAGCAACTGTATGTTTAGAACCCGCAAACTCAGTAAACCAAACAACTCGCACAGAGGAATTTGTTGGTAATTGTAGAAATGGATCGGTTAGCAACTGGGGTGCGGGTGTTGTGGTTCTTTGTTCCGATAACTGCGTGCATGCCAAGGTAAGAGATATCATCAGCACGAACACAAATGCTAACCGTATTTTACGGCGAGTTAGCCATCTTGGTATTGGTAATTTTCTCAAGGATAGACCCATTTGGTGTTTTGCAGAAATACAAGAATTGACAAGACAATACTACAAGGGATAGCGAAAATTAGAAACCCGTATTCTTGGAGAATACGGGTCTCTGGCGATTTGTGGAACCTCAATTATCCAAAACCTACGTATAGTTTAGTTTATCAACTCCCAATACTTGGAGGTTTTGCCCTAAATTAAAATTTGGGCGCTCAAGCTCAAACCCGTTTTAACGGGTTAAAAGCCATATTCAGTCAGATAAATCTGACTTTAGCGATCGAGGTGTGAAATTTATTTCTTGGCTCAAAACCATCGCAGTATTGTATCAACTCCGAGTTATTTATTAGAGTACAAACTAATTATCACGAAAAATTATCAAAGTTTCATAACCATTGTTTCTGCGCCAGTTTATTACCTTATTTTCTATCTTTTCTATTTGGTTATTAGATAAATCATCACTCCATCTACCTACTTTACCTGAATCAATATGATTAAGAGGATGTTTGAAAAGTGATTGGCTGTAATTTCAAGCACTGGTTAATCCCCCCTAGCCCCCCTTTTTAAGGGGGGAAAATCTTTGAAAGTCCCCCTTTTTAAGGGGGGAAAATCTTTGAAAGTCCCCCTTTTTAAGGGGGATTTAGGGGGATGTGAAGTGTGCATGCTACTAACAAAAAGACTTTTAAAACATCCTCTAAAATGAATAAGTACAAATGCCATGTGCAACATTAACAAATGTGTTCTGGTGCTGCATGATACCAAAGAGGGAATTTTCCAAACTTGATTTTTCCGATGTTTCCGTAAAACCAGCACAACCATGTGTAGAGTTAAGTAGTCAATGAGTTGAAAGCTGCAAAATAAAATACTGTCGGCTTTTGAATTTTGTGAAATAGCATAAGGGGTTTTGTATAGCTACACCCTAGTTTTGATTTTGAGGGTGATTTGACTGAGTTGCAAAAACCATTTCTCGTGAATAGCCAAACGACCCAAAGCATATAAGTGCCATTTTTGCGATTCTTTAACTATATTTTAAAGAATCTTTAAAAAAATTTATATGTGAGGGATAAGCAGAATCACTCTATCGAGAATCGTAAAAATTTGTTAAGAAGAATTACAAATAGATCGACACTAGGAAGTAAATCTTATGCTGAACACTGTTACAAATCAACGCCCCCATCACGTAGTCATTGTCGGTGGCGGATTTGGTGGACTATACGCCGCAAAAGCCCTATCGCGTGCTGATGTAAATGTTACTCTGATTGATAAACGCAATTTTCACCTGTTTCAACCACTGTTATACCAAGTCGCTACTGGTACTGTCTCCCCTGCTGATATTTCGTCACCACTACGTTCTATCTTGAGCAAGAGTAAAAATACAAAAGTGCTGTTGGGAGAAGTGAATGAAATAGACCCGCAAGAACAAAAAGTTATCATGGGTGGGGAAGAAGTTAATTATGACAGCTTAATCCTCGCTACTGGTGCGAAGCATTCCTACTTTGGTAAAGACCAGTGGGAAGAATATGCTCCCGGTTTAAAGACCGTGGAAGATGCGCTGGAAATGCGTCGCCGTATCTTTATGGCGTTTGAAGCAGCAGAAAAGGAAACTGACCCCGAAAAGCGTCGTGCTTGGTTAACTTTCGTGATTGTGGGTGGTGGTCCAACTGGTGTGGAATTAGCTGGTGCTATTGCTGAAGTGGCTTACCACACTATGAAAGAGGATTTCCGAAACATAGATACATCTGAAGCACAGGTTTTGCTTCTCGAAGGTATGGAGCGGATTCTCCCACCTTTTGCATCAGAGTTATCAAAACAAGCAGAAGCTTCGTTATCTAAGTTGGGTGTCACTGTACAGACAAAAACACTGGTGACAAATATTGAAAATGACATTATTACCCTTAAACAAGGGGATGAAGTCAAACAGATGGCGGCAAAAACAGTATTATGGGCAGCAGGAGTGAAAGCTTCTCCCCTTGGGAAGTTGCTCGCAGAACGTACAGGTGCGGAATGCGATCGCGCCGGAAGAGTTATTGTTGAACCTGACTTGAGTGTGAAGGGGTATCCCAATATTTTTGTCGTTGGAGACCTAGCACATTACGCCCATCAAAACGGTAAACCCCTACCAGGAGTAGCCCCTGTCGCAATGCAGGAAGGACAGTATGTTGCTACACTGATTAAACAACGGCTTTTAGCAAAGACATCACCGCAATTTTCCTACGTAGATTTCGGGAGTTTAGCTGTCATCGGACAAAACTCCGCTGTTGTGGACTTAGGTATGATGAAATTTACAGGTTTTTTAGCATGGCTGTTCTGGCTGTTGGTTCACATCTATTTCCTCATCGAGTTTGACAACAAGCTAGTCGTTATGCTCCAGTGGGGCTGGAACTACTTTACCCGGAAACGTGGAGCAAGATTGATTACAGGTCAAGAACAATTGCAGCCAGTCAAAGTTAATGATACCAACGGTGACTATATACCAGTCAATAACAGACCAGTGATGAATGTGTAGTAGTTGAAGCTCCGTGACACGGATTCGCGCAGAGTCTTAGAAGAACGAGTAGGCGAGTAGTGGAGTAGGGTGAGCAAATGCACCTCGACGTGCAGCTAACTCAAATTCTATTTCGTCTTCATTGAGCAGTTGCAATCCAGCTGCGATCGCCCTTTGTCTGATTTCCCATAACTTTTTACCCAAGGGTGTTTGTGGTACAAAATCAGATTCGGGGGATGTTGTTTCTGACTCAGATTTAAGTAGTTCAACAAACTCCAAAACTTGTTGTTGCTTTTTCGGTGTCAGTGCTCGCCAGTTGTCAAGTAGTTCTCTTTCTTTTTCCATACTCTTTCAAGATTGTATGACACCTCTATTTTAGCGGATAGTAGATAGTAGATAATAGTGAGTAGATAGTGGAACCACCAACCACTATCCACTATCCACTATCCACTATCCACCATCTAATGAAAGCGATCGCTTCGTGTTTTGCATCTATTGTTGGCGAAGAAAATGCTGTTTGTCCTTGGGAAAATATACCAGGCGATCGGCAAAAAGCGTTATTACAGGTCATTGCTTCCTCAACCCCTCCTAGTTGTATCGTCTATCCTTCCACTATCGAACAATTAGCCGCAGTCATTACAGAAGCAAATCAAAATAAGTGGCGTATCTTACCCTGCGGTAGTGGTAGTAAACTCAATTGGGGTGGGTTGGTTAAAGGTGTAGATGTTGTGGTGAGTACGGAACGCCTCAACAAAATGATTGAACACGCAGTTGGTGATTTAACAGTCACAGTAGAAGCAGGGATGAAGTTTTCCGATCTGCAAAAAATTTTGACAGCTTCCAAACAATTTCTCGCCCTTGACCCGACTTCTCCAGAATCAGCAACTATTGGTGGTATTGTAGCAACTGGTGATACAGGTTCGCTACGGCAACGTTATGGTAGCGTGCGCGACCAAGTTCTAGGTATTACCTTTGTACGGGCTGACGGAGAAATCGCTACAGCTGGAGGACGAGTGGTAAAAAACGTTGCTGGTTACGACTTGATGAAGTTGTTTACTGGTTCGTTTGGTACACTGGGAATGATTGCTCAAGTTACATTCCGTGTTTACCCAATGTCTGAAGCATCGGTTACAGTGGTGCTCAGTGGTAAAGCAGTGGCTGTATCTCAAGCTGCTGATACTCTCCGGAATTCAGCATTAACACCTACCCAAGCAGATGTAGTGTCATCTCAACTGGTGAGTGAGTTGGGTTTGGGTCAAGGATTGGGGTTGATTGCTCGCTTTCAAAGTATTGCTGAAAGTGTTAAGGAACAGTCAACTCGACTTTTGGAGGTTGGAGATAAACTCGGTTTGCAAGGGGCTGTATATTCCGCAGAGAGTGAAGCGGATTTATGGGAAAGATTGCGAAAACAAATGCGTTTTTCTTCCTATGAGCCTGCGATAACTTGCAAAATAGGAGTAGTACCTACTTCTGCTGTTGAGGTTTTGACTCGGGCGGAATTGGGCTGGATTCATGTCGCTAGTGGTTTGGGGGTGTTGCGGTTTGATGGGGAAAATAATGTTGATAAGGTTTTGGGAATGCGAAAACTCTGTCAAACCAATGGGGGTTTCCTGACTATTTTGGAAGCACCAGTGCGGGTTAAGCAGGAACTGGATGTTTGGGGCTATACTGGCAATGCTTTGCAGTTGATGCGTCGGGTAAAGGAACAGTTTGATGGAGATAAGATTTTGAGTCCGGGTCGTTTTGTGGGTGGGATTTAGGGAATGGGAATGAACCGCGAAGACGCGAAGTGCGCGAAGGAAGAGAGGGGAAGAAGAGATAATATGCAAGTTTCGGAAAATTCGGATAGTAAGAGGGCTGGTTTGGAAGATTTGGTGGGGTTTGATGGGAGTTATCCTCCTGACCCGAAGTTGATTGATACTTGTGTTCATTGTGGGTTTTGTCTCTCGACTTGTCCGAGTTATCGGGTGATTGGGAAGGAGATGGATTCGCCGCGAGGACGTATCTATTTAATGGATGGGATTAATGAGGGTAAGATTCCTTTGAATGTGGCGACATCACAGCATTTTGATTCTTGTTTGGGGTGTCTTGCTTGTGTGACGACTTGTCCTTCTGGGGTGCAGTATGACAAGTTGATTAGTGCAACTCGACATCAGGTTGAACGGAATTATCCACGCAGTCTACCTGATAGGCTGTTTCGCAAACTGATTTTTTCTTTGTTTCCTTATCCCAACCTTTTAAGGATTTTGCTGTTTCCGCTGTTTTTGTATCAAAGGTTGGGTTTGCAGAAACTGGTGCGTCGCACGGGGTTGTTGAAGATGATGTCACCTCGTTTAGCGGCGATGGAATCTATTTTGCCAGAGATTTCTCTGAAGTCGTTTCAAGATAATTTTCCAACCGTGATTCCTGCAAAGGGGGAAAAACGTTACCGGGTTGGGATGATTTTGGGATGCGTGCAAAGGCTATTTTTTTCGTCTGTGAATGAAGCGACTGTACGGGTTTTAACGGAGAATGGTTGTGAAGTTGTGATTCCTAAAACTCAGGGCTGTTGTGCGGCGCTTCCGGAACACCAAGGACAAACTGAACAGGCGCAAGCATTAGCAAGGCAGATGATTGATAGTTTTGCTCGGACTGATGTGGATTATGTGATTATTAATGCTGCTGGTTGCGGTCATACTCTTAAGGAATATGGTCATATTTTGGAGAATGACCCGGAATATCGCTCAAAAGCGAAAGAGTTTGCTGCTAAGGTTAGGGATGTGCAGGAGTTTTTGGCTACAGTTGGGTTAACGGCGAAATTGTCACCTTTGAGCGATAAGCCGTTGACTTTGGTGTATCAAGATGCATGTCATCTCTTACACGGTCAAAAGATTAGCGTTCAACCGCGTCAGGTATTGCGACAAATACCAGGGGTGAAGTTGCGGGAACCCGTTGATGCAGCTATATGTTGTGGTAGTGCGGGAGTATACAATATGCTGCAACCAGAAGTGGCTGAGGAATTGGGTAGACAAAAAGCTAGGAATTTGTTGAATACTGGTGCGGATTTGATTGCTTCACCTAATCCTGGTTGTAGTTTGCAAATTGGGAAGTATCTGCGATCGCAAGGTAAGGACATTTCCATCTTGCACCCAATGGAATTGTTGGATTATTCCATTCGAGGTGTGAAGTTGGAAGGGTGAAAAATACCCTCCCTTAACCTCCTCCCCGTAAGGTGGGAGGGGGGAATCCATTTACATTTAACGCAACGATTCTAAAATTATTGTCGTTATTATCAAACACAACAGGATAATTCCCAGCTTTAAAAACCAACTTCCTGCAACAGACAACAATACTGTGACAATTTTCAAAGCCCCAAAGCTCATGGCTATCACACAGGCGATCGCTAACCCAAATATGGCTATTAAAAAGTATTTGAAAAGCTTAGCAGTCAATTTGAATAGACGACTATATTGATTTTTTTTCATTGTTATAAACTCCAAGGTAGACTGGTTGTTATTCAATTCGTCTGAGGAGACGAAAATTCAATTGCACGACTTAAGTAAGTGAATGCCAAAAACAAAAAAACGGACGTGCAAAGCCTAAGCTTTAGCATCATCCGTCGTGGTGATTCCCATCGATAGATTTGTTAGCAGAATGTTATTAAATTGGTGGGAAACTTATACCCAATACTGAAACTGAAGACTAATAACCGATAACTGTTCAATTATTCGGAATTACTTTTATCCTAGCAAGATTCAGTTCAATAATGCATAACGTGGGTCTGTATACTTTCGTCAACTTTGAGGTTAACAAGGTCTAATTCCGTGAACTACTGATGGGGAAAATAAGAATCCATATTGACCATCCTGTCCGCGATGAAAGATAACAATAGTTGCGTAACCTTGCTGTAGACAAAAAGTCTCAAATAAGGCACTATTGAGCTTTTCTCTAACCTGTTCCACAGTTTCCAAGGGTTCCCGTTGTCTTGGTAGTGGAAGTGTCTTCCAAACAGCTAGGTCTTCTGGTGCAATTAGGAAATTTTGAAAATCTCCACATCGGGACTCGACTTTGTACTGACCTTGATTTAAGCAGCACCGGATTTCTATGAGTCCAGTGTTGTTAGATTGCTGAAATCTAGCTATCTGTTTTTCGCAGGAGTCCAGGATTCGCTTTACTGCTTCGGGATGCATAAGCTCTCCATAAACTGTAAATTTACTATATATGTAAATATTACAATCACTCGTTTACATTTTAAAATTCAGTAACATAGACTACATAATTGAATATTTTTTCTAAAAATATATAAATTTTCAACAAAGTTATGAGATTATTTCAGTATAATTCTGTATATAGAATTACAAAATAATAATAACCGTATTGGTTTAATGTCAATAGAATTTACATTTAAGAGAAAGGGTATGAGCAAAGAAAGCACTGGAGACCAAGAAGAGCTACGGGAGATGCTCCACTTCTTTGTAGACAAAATGGGAGCTACACAGGTGGAGCTATCAGAAGGGATGGGTGTTAGCCGACCAGTAGTGATTAATTTTTTGAATAAAGACAAAAAACAACGGTTACCAGTGGATCGTAAAAGCTTGATCGAGCTATGCGAGAGCCTTTATAAACGTAGAGCATCTAAGAGGAAATCGAGAAGAGAAGGTGAAAAAAACTCCTCAACAACTGAATCCGAACACAATCCTGACGAACTACGAGACTTACTCAAACAAATTGGAGCCGATGAACTCCTGGAATCTGCTGGTTTTTTGCCAGAGAAGAGCAGTATTATTAAGGTAACTAGAGAAAGATTTTTTCAAGTTGCTCAAGTCGTTGCATTACTTGAGTTTTTGGATTTTGAAGATTTATTACCGACAACCCAAGAGTTCTTGGCGATCGCAAGTAGTAAAATCGCTATTTCTAGTAAAAAGCTGTTTCGCGAGTATTCTGAGTCTCAGAAAAAAGACGCGCTAGAACATCTGATTGTAAACCTACGGGAATCTCACCCGACTTTAGGCTTAAAACGGAGACTGGAAATTATTGAGAAGCTACGACAAAGCTGGGAAAGATTTAAAGCAGGAGGGAAGACAAAGTTTACTCAACAAGAAGCGATCGCACTTTTCCTAAGTGTTGCTATTAAGGAGCAAATGCCTAAAGATGCAACTAATATTCATATTAGAATTCAAAAGTTAGAATTCCAAACTTTATCCCGGTATGTAGACCGAGAAGAGAAATATAGCGATGTCTACCATAAATTTGTACAAATCGCTCATCAAACAGAGTATAAGCTCAAAACTCCAGGTGCGTGCTCAACAACGCAAGTCAAAGCACAGTCCCTTGATTCACTTAGTCCAGTGATTATGGCTGTAGTCACTTGTAACTTTAGTCATGATGGCAAATCTAATACACTTCTTGAATGGATGTATACTTCCTGCAACACAATAATAGAGAATGCTATCAGCGCCTGTAGCTTACATATGGGCTTTACGGAAGAAGTAGCTAATATTAACCTATCAACAAAAACTCTAGATGGTAGTATTGATTCCCTAGTTGAAGCAACAGTTACTTTAGGAAGTCAACAACAGTATCATGGGATTTGGGTTGACCGAGACTCAATGATTACTATGTTGCAAGCGATTGTTTGTGGTGCAAAGCAATGGCTAGCAGAGCAAAATAGAAACGACTTTCTCAACTTGGAAATTTATAATTCAGCGCACAAAGCTCTCTCTGATTTGAGGAAGCGAGTAACTAGAGCAAGAAGAGATTTTCAGAATTTTCAATTTTTTGATGAATACTCCAAATCTGCTGACATTAAATTGGCAGAAATTAGAAGTATTGCTAATAAAGCTAGGGAGGAATTGAAAAGAATTCCTAAGGAGGAAATTTATTTTTCTTATCGACTCAACTTCTACCGTTGCTATTTTCTCGCCAAACGATTGGAGCTTAGGCAATCCAATTTTTTAGGCAACATCAGTAACGCTCAATTGCTGATTCAAGAAATGAAAGAAGTCCTTGAAGAAGACCAGAAAGTAAAGAAAGAAGTTGTTCCTATTCAGGCTTTAATTCAGTCAGAAGTTTATTTATATGAACTTTCTTGTGGACATGATCCCAGTTTATTTGAAGCCACTAAGAGAAAGAAATGGCTTGAATTGGAAGAATGGGACAAGAAAATTCAAGAGGCAATTAAACCAGGCTCTTGTTATAAAGACGCTGGTTTGGACGTTTATAAAGCTTTATCAGAAATTTATGGAAATACTGCAAGAATAGAGTTTTACCTGAGCGATGATAAAAAGACTCTTGAAGAAGCTGCAACAAATTTTTTGCGAGCCGCCCACTATGCATTACGTATTGGTTTAACTCAGCGGATGGCTCGATGGCTAGCATTAGCAGGACGAGTCTGGGTTAGACTTGGTAATGCTAACTTATCAATACAAGCATTTCATTTTGCTGAGAAAGTTGCTAAGGCTGATTTAACAAATGGTCATAGCGATAATTTTTGTCAAGCAGTTCTTTCCGAAATTTCTTTGCTTGAAGGGGAATATCAACTTTTAATTTTAGATAATCCTAACCGGGCTTTAAACTGTTTTTTAAAAGCACTTAAGGGTTCGGTATATTTAGGCTTTAATCGTCGGATTTGTGATGCCCTATTTAATATTGCTAGGTGTTCAAAGAAGCTGGGTAACTTCAGTACTAAGGAGGAACTGAGCAGGGTCTTTACGGAAGAAACAGAGTTAATTGAATTGAATAAAATGAGAATTGCCACATCAGAGAAAGTTTTAAATTTACTACGTAGCTTATGGAGTAGAGAAGATAATCCAACTTGGTTTCAAGTCCGAGGCGAGTTTTCTAAACTGGCTGCAGAAACTTGGCAAGGATGGCATCATGATACATCTGAAACCGGAACAGTGACAAAACATCCTATCGCCCAAAGGATTGAAACCGAAACTTGGCTTGGTCAAGTTCATTGAGCTACTGCTCGGTTAAGTTGTCTGCACCGCAAGAAACCTGGTAACTCATGCGAAACCGGGTTTCTAAATATCTGACCGGACAGCACCATTCTCAACAAGACCTAAAAAACCAGATTTCTAAACGAAAAATTCAGCTTTTTTAGCGTCGTCATTCTCACCAAACCCGGTTTCTTACCTGCAGGGTAACATACGAGTCAGGGTGTTGGGTAACGCAGAAATAATTTCCCTGCCTATGTCTACAGAGAGATGTAGTTGCATATATGCGACGACAGTGTAATGATGAATTGCCAACAGGGAGCGATCGCCATGTCCGCAACGAAATGGTATATTTTGTATTTCTTTAATTGATATCATTTTGATAATAAAATTTAATTACACCATCTTAAAATATGAGTCAAAAAAAGAGGTTTTTACTACGAATAGACCCCAAGCTTTATGAAGTGTTAGAGCAATGGTCTATGACGGAGTTAAGGAGTGTAAACGCTCAAATTGAGTATCTCCTGACAGAAGCAGCCCGTGAAGCAGGTCGTTGGAAGAGTGAGGAGGAGAGGTAGGGGAGCACAGGGAAGAGGAGCAGGGGAGAAAAAAAGAATTGGCGCTTTTTCCCCTGATCCCTGACCCCTAATCCCTATCCCCTCATCTTATTTCTTTGCTTGAATCACTTGCAAACTTCCGCCTGCGTATAACCTTGATTCACCAACTTGAAATCCAATCTCTGTTAGTAACTCAGACAAATCAGTCTTAATTAGCTTCCAAGCTGTCTCTGTTTCAAACAGAAGTAAAAATACCCATACTGGAGGCAAAAATAAAGGATTTGTCGGTTTGTGAAGGTCCACAAATGTAAATACTCCTCCCGGCTTTAGAACTCGATAAACTTGGCGAATAATCTGCTGCAGTTGCTGAGGCTTCATTTCATGAAGTGCTACACTCGTATGCACAACATCAAACTCATTATCCCCAAAGGGCATATCCTCAGCAAAAGCTTCTACGTAATGTGCTTGAGGAACATTTTGTTTTGCTCGTCTTAAGGATAAAGGCGAAGCATCAAGACCTGTTACGTTTTGTGAAAATTCTGTTAAGAATCGTGTAGCTTGACCGCTACCGCAACATAAGTCGAGAATTTTGGTGTCTGAGTTCAGTGTTAAGCCTTGCAGTGCTAATTGTCGGAAACGCCGCTCTCCACCTACACTTAAGGCAGCGAGACGGGATATACTGTCGTAGAACCATTGATAACGATAACTCCAACTCCTTAAAATTGTTGCCATGGCTTCTATCCTTGTTGTTAGCTTTCGATATTGAATCAAGATATATTGTTAACATTAGTAAAAAAGCTGAAAAAATTTGGGGATTGTAATTATTATGGGTCGCGTAGGCGTCTTGCTACTCAATCTCGGTGGTCCGGATAAATTAGAGGATGTCGGACCATTTCTATACAACCTGTTTTCAGATCCAGAAATTATTCGCCTACCATTTTCCTGGTTGCAAAAACCTCTTGCTTGGTTGATTTCATCGCGACGTACTCAGAAATCGCAAGAAAACTACAAGCAAATTGGCGGTGGATCGCCCCTGCGACGCATTACTGAAGCTCAAGGAGATGCTTTAAAACAGCAGCTCGCAGATTTGGGTGAGGAAGTTAATGTCTATATTGGTATGCGTTACTGGCATCCTTATACTGAGGAAGCGATCGCCCAAATTATTCGAGACGGGATAGAACGACTCGTGATATTGCCACTGTATCCCCAATTTTCCATCAGTACCAGTGGTTCTAGTTTCCGGCTATTAGAGAAACTTTGGCAACAATACCCACGGCTTCAGCGTATTGATTACACTGTAATTCCTTCTTGGCACAAACAAGCGGGTTACTTGCAAGCAATGGTGGATTTGATATCCAAGGAACTAAATCGGTTCCCCAATCCTGATGAGGTTCATGTCTTCTTTAGCGCTCACGGCGTTCCTAAGAGTTATGTTGAAGAAGCAGGTGACCCCTACGAACAGGAAATTGAGGAATGCACTCAATTGATTATGCAAACCCTCAAACGACCCAATCCCCATATTCTGGCTTATCAAAGTCGGGTAGGTCCGGTAGAATGGCTGCAACCCTATACTGAAGATGCGATTCAGGAATTGGGCGCAAAAGGAGTCAAAGATTTGGTTGTTGTCCCAATCAGTTTTGTCTCAGAACACATTGAGACACTACAAGAAATTGATATTGAGTATCGGGAACTTGCAGAAAAAGTGGGAATTCATAATTTCCGTCGCGTTCCTGCTCTCAACACCCATCCCATATTTATAAGAGCGCTAGCAGATTTGGTAATGAACGCGTTGAAATCGCCCAGCTTAAAACTCTCACAAGTAACTCAAATGAAGAAAAAGGTCAGAATTTACCCGCCCGAGCGTTGGGAATGGGGTATGACCTCAAGTGCTGAGGTTTGGAATGGTCGTATTGCTATGCTGGGCTTTATCGCTTTGATTATTGAACTCGTTACCGGTCGCGGTCTGCTGCACATGATAGGGCTGCTGTAATGGTTTACGCTATTTCTAGCGTTTCTTTTGTCTGTAAATGTTAGCGCTCCATTTCTGGAGCGCGATTTATATGTAATCAGGCGATCGTTCTACTCCCACAGCGGCTTGAGCATATACCCAAGAACCGGCGAAGACAGCGCTACTACGAACAAGCTCTCCTCAACTCTACCTCTCGGCGTCTACCCATCCTCTTGACATTATGTAGAACTATGTGTTACAAGTGTAGTATAGATAAAAAGCTAACTCAAAAGGTAAAAGTAAGTCCTGTTGGAACCTTGAGAGCTGTATAAACCCTACTGTTTGGAAGTAGTTTCATAACTAGCCACTTTTGGGGTCGCGATTGGCGTTCGACTGCTCCGAAACCAACAAACGGACGGTTGCAGGATTCGGGTTCAATTCCCGACGGCTCCATTTGCTCTGATTGCATCAATTCAAGATTGCAATTATTCAAGCTTGGGTCTGTAGCTCTAACGGTAGAGTTCCCGGATTTCACTCGTGTCCTAACAGAAAAAGCTTACATACTTGCTCAAAAGTAGAGCGATCGTCTTGAGAACGATAAGTGTAGGTGCAATTCCTGCGTGTGTTACAACAGCTTTTTCAACTCGCATGAGGTGTGAGTACACTCTCACAGGGAGGGTATCGGTTCAATCCCGATCAGATCCACTCGTACCAATTAGTAATTTATCATTAAACAACAGAGGTCATTATCATGGTTCATATTCGATTTGAAGGACGTTCTATTGATGTCACAGAAACACAACTAGGAATTGCAACAAGCATGAATGATGTAGCAGTGAAAGAGCGCATTGCTCGCCATTTAGATGTGAATAGCGATCGCCTCTCTGCTTATGTGGTCGATCGCCGTCCTAGTGGTGATTTGATTGTCCGTCCTGAAGCTGTCTATGGCTAATGAAAAGCCTGATGCAACCGAACTAAACTATGAGCGAACATCGTTTGAGTGAGATTGTGATTGAGCGTCCTCGTGGTGGGATGAGAATTAGCCTCAAAAAACTGAAGGGCTATAAAAAACAATTGCAGAAACTCACCGAGGAGGCTACTCAGGAAGGATTGTTGAGTCCCTACCTGATTAAAACCAGAAATAAATCCAAGTATCTTTCAGATCATCTTGGTCCCCTACGTCGATTTTTGCATTCAAAAGTCGGACAGCCTTGGGATGATATTTACAGCGAACTGTGTCAACGATTAGATACTAGCACAATGGCAGGACAGCACGTTCTCACTCATGTGTGGGATTACGTTGAGCGTCATGTAGAAATCATTGATAATAGGCTTTACAGCAAGCCCTACCGAGGATATCAGATTCAGTTAGATGCAAGCCATCGCGATCGCTTTTATATTCATCCTGAAACTGGAATTCTTTGTGCAGCTCAGAAAGTCCCTCGCAAGCAAAAAGGAACGCAAAAGCAAACCGATGTTATCATTGTTGATAATTATCATCAGTACCACAAGTTGAACGAAATTTGGTATCTCATTACCTTTGAAGATTTTCCACCGCCACCAAATGATTACGTGATGGATATTTTGAAAGGTCTAATTCACCGTTCTGCGGTAACAGGTAAAAGAATGTACGCTGTCAGTAAAAAGCAGTGTAAGAGGATGTTTGAAAAGTCCTTTCATCAGTAGCATGCACATTCAATATCCCCC
>JAWQFQ010000162.1:10085-21470 GCA_035967975.1 Scytonema sp. PMC 1070.18 | reverse complement strand
CCTTTTTAAGGGGGGCTAGGGGGGATCAACCAGTGCTTGAAATTACAGCCAACCAATTTTCAAACATCCTCTAAGTTGGTATGAACACTACTTATGATTTCCGGCTTCCGAATTTTATCCGTGAGTTCATAATTACGAATTACAAATTATCAATTATAAACTTTAATTTGACTTCCAAATGACTGTAGAAAACAGCCTACTTGCTATTTTGTCCCATGAACTGTACCAGAAGCTTGCTCCCAACCTAAACAAAGTTTCGCTGCAACGTGGAGAGATATTACACTACCCCGGCGAGATTATTGAGGATCTCTATTTCCCTATTGATTGCATTATATCAATCACGATCACGATGAATGACGGTATAACAGCTGAGACGGCTGTAGTGGGTAGATATGGAGTGGTTGGTATCAACGCCTTGATGGGTGGAAGTGAGACTACGCAAACAGAATATATGGTGCAGATTGCGGGTAGCGCGTTCAAAGCAAATGCGCGATCGCTACGGGAGGAGTTCAATTGCAATCAGGAACTGCGCGACGTGCTACTGCGCTATAATCAAGCCTTCATAGCACAAATTTCACAAACGGCTGCTTGCAACTGTCTCCACACAATAGAACAGCGGTTTGCACGCTGGCTGTTGGAAGTGCAAGACCGCATCAGCTTGGACGAACTGAGGCTGACGCAGCAGTTTATCTCTGATATGTTAGGTGTACGTCGTGCTGGTGTTACCCAAGCCGCCCAAAAACTTCAGGAAAAAGGACTGATTCAGTACAGGCGTGGTCTTGTCAAAATCCTGGATATACAGGGATTGGAGGAAACTTCATGTGAGTGCTTCAGGATAGTTAAAAATGAGCATGAGCGCCTGTTTGGAACAAGATAGAGTAATCCTATTTGATTTGTCAAAAGTGCGAGGTCTAGAAACCCGGTTTCTTAAAGAAACCGGGTTTCTCTGCTTTAAAGTTGTACCTCAGCAGACCAAGAAACGCTATAAAAAAATCTTCTTGCAGTATTCTAAAAGGCTATTGAGTTCGGCTGGTTGGGAGCGAAAACCGATATAACCGTCAGGACGAATTAGATACAAACACTCCGAGCGAGCACCATAGCGATGATGACAATCACCTTCACTATCTAGTAAAACACAACAGTCTAAAGACTGGAATAAAGAAGGTTCTTCTGACGTGTAAAGGACTATGTGGGGGACGATGTAGGAACTGTATTGCTCGCGAACTACTTTAACAATTTGACTCAAGGTAGAGTCAGTCTTCTGTGTTGGATTAGCACCTGCAAAGAGCAGGAGATGGTGGGTAAGTCCATCTAAAACAGTAAATAACCGTTTATTGGTCAAAGGCGCATCAATTGCGCGATCGCCCGCATTAGGACCTGCGCCAAAATCATACCAACGCAACACTCCAGAAATAGCATCTCCAGGTCTTTGAGATTGCAATACACCAGCACGATGTTCGTGGGAAAGCGGACTTTCGCGGTAGTCAATGCTTAGCATAGCAATCCGTTGTTGGAGACGATGCTGAACGACTTCAAAGGAACTAAGTACAGCAGCAACTCTGTCGCGAATAGTCCGCGAAACTGGATGGCGAAGCATGAGAGCACGAAGAATGATATCAGTTCCCGTCACGAGGTTTTTAGCAACGGCGTGACGTTCGATGTTATAAGTGTCTATTAATTCAGGTTGTCCTGCCTTTTGATGCACTAAAGCGAGCTTCCAAGCTAAATTATAGGCATCTTGTATCCCTGTATTCATACCTTGTCCGCCGACCGGACTGTGAATATGAGCCGCGTCTCCAGCAAAGAAAACCCGACCTTCACGAAAGCGATTGAGAATGCGGTGATGAACTCGAAAATAGGAAAGCCAAACGGGGTTACTAACTGTAGTATTAATCGGAGCTATTTCTTTCAAAACAGCTCGTAACTCTTCCATCGTTGGAACAGCTTTAGGATCGGAAGTATCTCGCCGAGGAGATTCGGTAATAACGCGCCAATGATTGTTTTGGGCGAGCGGAGCAGCAAAAAAGACGCCGCGATCGCTTAAATAAGCATACCATTCATCCCTGCTGTTAGACCAATTTACCTCCACATCAGCTAGTAAGAACTCATACGGGGCTGTATCACCCAGAAAATCCAGATTTAGGGCGTGACGACAAAAACTATGAGCACCATCGCAGGCACAGAGATAACTAGCTGTTATCATCTCTGTATCGCCGTTAGCGCTTTTGACGCCCACTGTTACATTGTCCTCAGTTTGGCTGAGTTGAATTATTTCAGTTTCCCATTCCACATCAACACCCAAACTTTGAAGGCGATCGCACAAAATTGTTTCGGTATCAGATTGATTTAGGTCTAGGAAAAACGGATAAGGAGTCTCCAAATCGTCTAGGGTAAGGTGGATAATTCGCTTTCCATTGGCATAAATATTAGCTCCATCGCAACGCAATCCTTTTTCGAGTGCAGGTTGAATAATACCCATATCCTCAAAAATTTCCATAGTTCGCGAATGAACAACGAGGGCTTTTGATTTATTAGTAACGCCACGGTTTTTGTCAATAATGCGACACGATAAGCCGTAGCGAGCGAGTTGAACAGCCATTGCTAAACCTACCGGACCTGCTCCAACAACTAAAACATCAATATTGTTTGACATGAAAAATCTCCTTCTTCAACTGTGCAGGGATGTCCAAGAAATAAATAATCTATCTTGTGGTACGGGCGTCCCCGCCCGTCCTATACAAGTGGCGGGCGTCCCCGCCCGTCCTATACAAGTGGCGGGCACCCATCCCGCACCACAAGAAAGTGTGGGATATTTTTTTACTTGGAAGTCCCTAACTGTTGTATCGCTTACCATTAGGTGTTTCCTAGATATGATAAGGATAACAATAAACTAAACAGTTTAGTTATATGTTTAAACTAAACCGTATAGTACAATTCTGTCAAGGGCTAAAGATATAGATTCCTTATGAACAAACCACAATTATCCGAGAAAGCCGAAGCTATTCTCACTGGAGCAATACAAGAATTTTTAGTACATGGCTTTGCTGCGACAACGATGGATGGGGTTGCAAGTGCTGCAGGAGTCTCTAAAACGACGGTATATAGCTATTTTCAAGATAAGGAAAGTTTATTTTTAGCTTTAATTGAGCGATTGATAAAACAAAAATATCACAGAGTCTTTAATCCGCAAAAAGCTCAATCAATGCAAGTAGAAGCAAGCATTGTTCTACGTCGTTTGGCAAACGGTATGTTAGAAGTGATGATGGGCGACCAAGAGGCACTGGGATTATTACGCATAATTATAGGAGAGTCAGGACGTTTTCCACAGTTAGCACAAGCTTTTCTGCGCGACTTTCAAAAATCAGTTTTAAAAGATTTATCTCAATTCTTCGAGTCTCGTACCGAACTCAACTTACCTGATGCAGAAGTAGCAGCACGTATATTCATGGGGACATTTATGCATTTTGTTATGACTAGTGAAGTGTTGCACGGTAAAGATATCATGCCAATTGAACGAGACAGGCTTATTGACAATCTGATTTATTTACTAACTAGCAATCAAACAGTTGCAGCAACAAAGCATAAATCTCACCGACGCAACCGCAGCGATTCAGGTCAGTTTGAGCAAGACTATGAATCTGAGCAAAAACGCTTACGTTCAATGAGACTGACAGATACAGCTTGGGAAAAACTAGCTTTGATTGCAGAAGAAAACCAACTCAGTCGCAGTGAAGTCATTGAAATATTTGCACGTAGTGAGGGATTCAATATCAATACTACTCGGTGAACCAATACTGCTCGGATAAGCGAAAATTAGAAACCCGATAACTCTTGCGAAACCGGGTTTCTAGGGATTGGGGAATCGAAAATAGTGAAAGTTGTATATACATGGATGATCGTATTGTACATGCATCGCCATTTTGTATATATATGGCGATGAATCCTCCGCGACAAAACTATTGAGAAACTTTTTCGATTCTACTTTGGGAAATCTTGACAACCTCTGTCTCCTTCTCTCCAGTGTGTCAAACTTTAATAAACCAACGCTGTCGGTACATCCCATAAGCAACCGACAACCATAGCAATACAGTTGCGATCGCAAAGAATAATGAACCATTCACCAGACCCGCCCAAGATGCGAATAGGTTTTGGTAAATCCACTCATAGGATGTAGGAGCTTTTTCCCCAGTACCAATAGTTGTTCTTACCAAAATTTTTATCAGTAGTACAGAAGCTACAAAAATTGAGATAGCATTGAGTCCCATCATCTCAAAAGGTTTATCCCAACGTCTTACCCGTCGCACTTCAATAAGTTCGTAACACGCTGCTAGTAATAATAATGCCCAACCCGTAGTAAAAACAACATAAGAGCTTGTCCATAATTTCTTATTAATTGGGAACATCCAACTCCAAGTCCAACCAATCATCAAGCAACCAATACCAAATAATACCAATCCCACACTTGTGCGTGAATTTACTGGATTTGTACGTATCCATTGACCAGTAAAGTAACCTAGAAGAACACTGACGACGGCTGGAATGGTACTAAATAACCCCTCCGGATCTCCTAAAGAATTGAAACCATCGCCTTTATAAAGATGCGCTGAAGGAATAATCAAACGGTCTATATAAGCACCTAAATTCCCATCGCGTGTTAGGACTCCAGCCCCGTAGCCGGGAACTGGTACATACATCATTGCTAACCAGTAACCTACAAGTAACACCACCGCCAGTATCCATTGTCCTTTGCGAGGTAGAATCAGAACTGCAAGGGATGCTAGCAGATAGGAAAGACTGATACGTTGCAACACTCCCATGATGCGGATGGTATTCACATCAAAAGTCCAGAGTCCCTTGTTCCAAAAACCATTGAGGAGTAACCCCAAAGCAAATAAAATTACAGCACGGCGCAGAATTCGCCAATAGACAGATGCAGTCGGTTTGTTATCGACAGTATATTTGGACAGAGAAAAAGCCATTGCAACACCAACAATGAAAAGAAAAAAGGGAAAGACGAGATCCGTTGGTGTGCAACCATGCCAATCAGCATGAAGTAGTGGGGGGTACACATAAGGTTCTGCGATACTAGCCATGTTAACGAGAATCATCGCAGCAATTGTAATGCCCCGGAAAACATCAAGTGAAACGAGACGCATAAGTGGAACTTAGCAATGAATAATTTAAGCTACCCTGCCTTGGGATGTAAATCAAGAAAAATTTGTAGAACTTGTCAGAAGTTCAATCTTTTTCAAGCCAGTTCTTTAGGAATCTGCATATCTTTTGTGAAAAGCAAGAAACCCGGTATTTGAAAGACACTGGATTTCTAGGGGATGACACTCAAACTCTACTTTCTCAGGTATCTATGACAACAATAAACCGCGCCGAACCGGCTTATATCTTTCGCGTCTCACCTGATTTGACATTACGTTGGACAGGTCTGAGTATCCTGCTATTTTTCATCAGTGTGGCAGGTGTGAGTGCATATTATCAAGCTATACATAACCGCCCGTGGAGCTTAGGAACACAGACAAATTATAATGGAGCCTTTTCAGGTTTTCTCCTTTTCGTTACTGTATTAATAGGCACATTATTTTTTCATGAACTGGTACATGGATTGGCTTTTACTGCCTTTGGGGGTTCACCACGTTATGGTGTTGGTATTAAATATTTCCTTGCTTACGCTTATGCTACTTCACCTGGTACTCTCTTTTCCCGCAACGCATTTGTTGTGATTAGTTTGGCTCCCCTAGTAGTGATAGATATTATGTGTCTTTTCTTACTGGCACTATTTCCACAAGCTATGTGGTTGGGTTGGCTAGTCATCATTAACACTTGTGGAGCGATCGGTGATATTTGGATGGCAATACTATTATTACGCTGTCCTGCTTCAATTCAGGTTGAAGACCATCGGTCTGGTATGGCGATTTATACTCCCCCCAATGTTGATGTTCGTTCTCTACCTTTTAAAACTCCTACCCACAAAGCCCGTTCTGCATTGTGGGTTTGGGTCAGTACCACTCTGTTATTTTTGATAGTTGTGCCAATCAGCAGCTTGTTACTGACCATCATATTTGATGTTTTACGAGTCCCTTCGTTTATCTTAGGAACAGAGGATTTTTGGATTCTCCGTTGGCAGAACAATGACCAAGGATTTGGCATTGTCTTTCATTTGCCCTCTATACTGGCGATCGCAGCTACAATCGGACTGGTAGGAATTTTGCTCAAAGTCTTACATACCAAGAAAAATCATCACAGGCCAAACAATTAAACCTGACAGTGCTAGAAAGGAGAGCGAAAAAGTTATCAAAAGGCAAAAAATTGCTGGTATCCAATCTAACTCATGCACGCGCCGAATAGCAAGCACAAGGGTGACGCAAACACCAATGCTAATGGCGACAGAAAACAATGCTCCTAAGATGTTAGACCATTTGCTTGCTGCGATCGCAGGACCGGTCAGCAGAAGGGGCCATAAACCTTGGGCGATCGCTTGCATCGTTGTCCGTCCATCTCCTTGACCGCCAAATAACTGAGCCAACAAATTGATAGAAGCAGCCAACCAATACCATCCAATCACTCCCGCAAACAGAAACAGTAATGTAAACCCAACAAACCCACCAACACCTAAAGAGACTGCACCTGCAGCATTGAGTGCGAGTACAAAGACAATTAGCAGTCCAATGATGATAGCGGCTGGAGTGGAAAGCCGAATTTCGGAAGGTTTAAAAAATGTGGCGTAAAGAGAATTCAGCATAATTTACTGCCATAAAGCCAGTGGAATCTTGTCCCAACTTACCTGTTGAAATTGCTGATAACCAGGTATAAATCGTTCTATAGAAGAAGACAAGAAAATGTCGAAGGGATTTTGCCAACTACCATAAGAGTAATTGCGGACAGAGGGTTCACCTTGAATATTTGCTAATTCAGCCGTTTTCATAAGTGCATCGTGATAATTACCCAAGGAGTCTACCAATTTGAGGCGTTGGGCTTGTTCACCCGTAAAAATACGCCCATCAGCTAACGGTTTTAAGTTTGCAAGCGTGATACCGCGACCTGCCACAATAGCATTAAGAAACTGTTGGTAAGATTGGGTGACAATCTGTTGTATGATAGTCCGCTCTGTATCCGAAGTATCCCGGAAGGGGGAGAGAATATCTTTATACTGACCACTTTTGACATTATTGAATTCAACACCTACTTTGTCAAGCAGAGGTGAGAAATTCTGAGTTTGCACAATCACCCCGATAGAACCAGTTATTGTTGCAGGATTAGCTACGATATGATGAGCCGCACTGGCAATATAATACCCACCCGATGCAGTAACATCCCCCATATCAGCAACAATCTTGATATCGGTTTCCTTACGGACTCGCATCAGTTCGTTATAAACTGCTTGAGATGCAGCCGCAGTACCGCCTGGGCTATTTATATGTAGTAAGATTGCCTTAACACTATCTTTACGAGCTTGGCGAATCGACTTAATGAGGGCATTTGAGTTAGAATTCCCCGAAGTCCCAAAAAATCTCGTTGGTTGGTCACTAATGGTACCATAGATTTCCAGTAGAGCAACATTAGCTCCCGTCGCTGCTGTACTGCGATCGCTCGCCATTTCATCTCGTGGGGTATTACCTCCGAGCCAATTACCCAGCGCTGCTACTAAACAAATAATAATCAGCACAAAGGCAAGAATTTTATCTGAACGCACAAAGCCATGCTCCCCGACTTGCCTAAGACTATAAGTCTACTCTCAATGGTAGATATGATTGGCTAATCTCCACTCTTTCCTACGATAGATTGTCAACACCCACCAGAGATGAGTTTGAATAAAACTCACGCCAAGACGCAAAGGCGCTAAGAGGATGTTTGAAAAGTGATTAACTGTAATTTCAAGCACTGGTTGATCCCCCCTAGCCCCCCTTAAAAAGGGGGGAAAATCTCTAACGGTCCCCCTTTTTAAGGGGGATTTAGGGGGATGAGAAGTGTGCATGCTACTAACAAGAAGACTTTTAAAACATCCTCTAAGAATATGCATTCCATAAATTTCGTAAAATTATGGTTCGTAGTAGCGCTTTAGCGCATGCTCCACAACTACAAGCGAATTTCCCTATTGCCTATTGCCTCTTTGCCTCTTTGCCTTTTACTGCGATACATTTAGCTTCATTGTAACTTCACCAGCCGCAGGTTCTGTCCACAGTCTTCGTTGTCCGTTTCGATCTGTTGCGACCAAACTTCCTTGGATCTGAGATTTGCTATTTATTGAAACTATAGCGTAGTATATTGTATCACTTACTCTGGCACTGTAAGTGACTGGAACACTTTTAGGAACTTGTGCAGCTGGAGCAGATAATGCTAAATCTGCTTTATTTTTGCTATCGTAAATATTCATCAACAGTTTTCTGGAATCATTCTTTGGTCGAAAGACCCTCACTGATTTTTGATTATTAGTGCTAAAATATAATAATGTATCTATATTATTGTTATTATCGCAAGTTGTTTGGAGTCTAGTTGCCTGTGCTAACAACTCCACTGTTTGGGACTCTGGTGAAGTAGACTGAAAATCAAATTGAGCTTTTGCTGATGTTGCAAAAAAGAATACTCCCAAAACTGCCAGGAAAAATGAGAGGGTTTTTCTTGATAACATGGTCGAATTACCACAGATACACTGGAAACTCAAAACATTTTACTATATCTTTATACCAGTGTTTAGCTTAGATATAGCAATCCTCAGCAGATTTGTAAAACTTGCGAATCTGAAAGCCACTCCAGAAACCCGGTATCTTTGAGATACCGGGTTTCTTATTTTTTAGAAATGATTCAGGACTGCTTGTAAAGGAAATCTTAAACCGAAGACTTTATTACACTTTATTAACACATTATTGTCAAACCTACTCATAGTAGTGTAATAAATTTGCATTTAGAGGATGTTTGAAAAGTCCTTTCATCAGTAGCATGCACATTCAATATCCCCCTGAATCCCCCTTAAAAAGGGGGAACGTTAGAGATTTTCCCCCCTTTTTAAGGGGGGCTAGGGGGGATAGATAAGTGCCTAAAATCACAGCCAACTACTTTTCAAACAACCTCTTATCATAATGTATCAAATCATTAAGTTTGCCAAAGCAAAAGCAGAAAAGATAGAGCCAATTCATGACACAATATGGTTTGGGATAAATAGACTTCCCAGAAACCCGGTTGCTTTCGGTGTTAGCTCTCTTACCAGAACTGTATTAATTCATGCCATATACCTCAAACATTCGTCAAATCCTATCAAATCCAGAAACGGGCTTACTACCCTATCTTCGCCAACAACTTGAAAAAGAAGAATTTTCTCAGTCTAAAGCACAACTAGGTTTTCATGTAGACGAGTTTTTAACAAACGTTAATTCCGACGATCGCTCTTCCAAGCCTCAAACTACGCTCTTTATCACATTAAAATTATCAATTCTTGTAGATCCCCATACAAATCCTGATGACGCAACTTTATATGCTCTAGAGTTTCAACAAATGTTAGATGTAGAAATCATTAACTGGAGCCAGCAAAACCCACAATTGCTAAAATCAGTTCAAGAAATTAAAGGGACATTTAGCAATCTGGAAGAAATACCATATCATGGCGGCTATCTTCCAGGTTTTGAAATGCAGCGGAAGTTCGCTCTGACATACGCGGTTGAATAGTCAGCCCATTTGTCATCATAGATAAGAAACCCAGAAACCCGGTATCTTTGAGATACCGGGTTTCTTAATTGTTGTACGAAATTCATCTGCGTAGCCTGCGGCAAGGCTGACGCCAACATCTGCGTTCATCTGCGGTTCCTTTACTCTCAAAGAACTCCACTTTAAGAAAAACAACCACATAGCAAACTACTGTTATGATTCATTCAAGCGATCGCACTCAATAAAAAACAAACCCATGAACAACACCCTCTTTAACCAATTTGCCAAACAGTTTTTTGAAGCATTCCTCACACCCCTAGGCGAAGTCAAACTAAACTTAGAAGTTCCCGCACAACCCTGCGTCATTCAGACATTGTTTGTACCATTTTCCGAATCCTCAACATACTCGGAAATACTAGGGAATACATCCAACGAAGACGAAACAAAAAGCAAAAACCCCGAAGACCAATTGTCCAGACAGTTGTTAAGAGGATTACTGTCACAATTCGGTGAATTCAAGACAAATGTTGAAATTCCTACAGAACCTTACTATATAAATATTTGGTTTGCACCAGCTTCCCAACCACCAGCCAATCCAGAAGCACTAGGTGTACTCAACAGGATTGCAACCACTCCCTGCTTAATCGAACCCTTTTGCGATGAACTGACAGAAGATGATGTCCAAGATTGTATGGCAAAGTTGTTGCGGAAGCAATCACAATTCCAGCGCCAACTCAACATAGAAGACGAAGACGCTCTTGAAGAACAACTACCAAAGTTGTGGGTACTTGCTCCCTCCGTTTCAGAAGATGTCCCCGATGGATTTAATGCAACTCTTTCTGACGAATGGTTTGAAGGAATTTACTTTTTAGCACCATTTTTGAGGTCAGTAATAATTGCGATCGACGAGCTCCCTCAAATACAGGAAACCCTTTTACTCAGAATTTTAGGCAAAGGAGCCACTCAACGGCAAGCCATTTATGAAGCAAGCGCTTTACCCAAAGAAGATCCCCGTCGTTCCACCATACTCAGATTGCTAGCCACTTGGAAGATGGGTTTAAAAGCAAGTGCAGAAATAGATCGAGAAGATAGAGAACTCTTGATGATACTTTCAGATATTCCTTGCGAGGATGTTTGAAACTCATTTCAGCGTTCAGCTATTAGCTGTCAGCCAATACGGGACACAGAAACCCGGTATCTCCCAGATACCGGGTTTCTAAATAATTGCTTAACATCAACTATATTGCTTTTTTTGCACATCTTCCTTGTATTTTAAACACCTATACTGCTGATAGCTGAAAGCTGACAGCTAAATGCTCACCTTTTACTAACATCAACATCATCACACAACGTCCTATCTTCATCTTTAACATAGCGGTTGTACTTAAGATAATCATTCACCCAAGTGCAACCGAGTGCTAGCAGGTTATCTAAGTCAAAATTCCACAGGTTTACTGTGTTGTCATCACTACCAGAGGCAATCGTTTTACCATCAGGGCTGAAGACTACGATTCTAACACCACCACTATGTCCTTTGAGGGTGACAAGTTCTTGTCCTCGTAGATTCCACAAGCGCACCGTGTTGTCAGAACTCCCTGTGGCAATGGTCTTGCCATCGGGGCTGAAGGCGACGCTATAGACAGAACCGCTATGCCCTTTGAGGGTGAGAAGTTCTTTTCCTTGTAGATTCCACAAGCGCACCGTGTTGTCAGAACTCCCTGTGGCAATGGTCTTGCC
>JAWQFQ010000162.1:0-9985 GCA_035967975.1 Scytonema sp. PMC 1070.18 | reverse complement strand
TTGTCAGAACTCCCTGTGGCAATGGTCTTGCCATCGGGGCTGAAGGCGACGCTATTGACAGAACCGGTTAAATCCAGTTTCTTCCAAATGGGTGTAGTCGCACGGCTGTTATGCCAACTGCGTAACATGGAGAAGAAATCATTGCGGAATTCGGCGCTAAATATCTTGTCCACTTCATCCATTGCTAACACCAAGGGACAGCCTAATTCTTTTAAAAGATAACGTTGGACGTAGCGGGTGCAACGCTGGCTGTTTCCCAGAGGTGTTTTCCAATATTCCTCAACTCGGTCTTCCATCTCTAGCATATCGGTTATCCAGAAGCAGAAGCGACGAAAGAAGAGTTCGGCGTCTATAAGGGCGGCTTTGTCAAACAGCTGAAAATCGAGAAAAGCAACCCGCTTCCGTGCTTCTTCCGCAGCTTTCATTGTCCGAATCAACAGGGAACTCTTCCCAACTTGTCTTGCTCCTTTGATGGTGATGGTGACTCCTTTTTGTTGGATAGTCCGCAATGCAATTGCATCTGATGCTCGTTCTATGTAAAACTCTGACTGAGAGTCCATTGTCCCTTCTGGCATTTCCAGGGTGACTGGTTGTGCTGAAGAAAAAGGACGGGGTAAACTGGGGCGATTCTCTTCAATCTCAAGCAACTCAGCTTTAATTTCTTTCTTCCCAATACTCAGTTTGCCACCAGCAACAGCTGTCATCAACTCTGCAATCAAGCGTGATGTATCTTCTTCTCTTTGCCAAAAAGCCCAGTTGATACTATCCAAGTACGCACTTAGGGGATAATGGAATGGTTCCCGGTATGCTAACCGGACTGGAAGAATCCCTGGCTTTCCCCCTTGGACTTGCGCTAACTCGTGCGCCTTGCGAATTTCCCACTCCACCATCTCGCTGTGGACTGAACGGGCGGAAAGAAAGACAATCAGAAAATCTGCTTGACAAAGTTCTGCTTCTATGCGTTCTACCCAACGCGTACCTACGAGCATTCTTTGGTCTATAAAAACGTCGTGATGCTGGGAAAGTTGTTGATAAACTTGTAACGCCAAAGCTTCATCCGGTTCTACGTCCCGCTTGTAACTGATAAAGATACGCCTGCGAGTTGCTTGACTTGAGACTGAAACAGGCTGTTTTGTCAGAAGCACGGGAGTTTGGTCTTCCTCTAACCCAACCAAGCGCGAACAACCCAACTCAAAAGCAAACTGAATACTTTTCCCTGCAGCTAAAGCGTCGTAAAATGCAGTTGCAAAAGTCACGGCTGAGCGATCGCCTATCGTCTGACTTGTTCCTATCACATAGTTAACATATTTGCAAATCCCCTCTGCTTGCGATCGCGAATAACAAGCATTCAAAACCACACACTCAACAGACTCAGTCGCAAACAGCCTAAACATACTTGCTAGTTCATCTGCCCTCAGCAATTCTACCTGACCCGTATCACTTTCGAGTACAAGACCATCTTCCCCGGAACCATGTCCGCAAAAATGAACAATCTGGGGCTGAGTGTCTAAAATAGCACGATAAAAGTCCTGCGACCTCACCGCCCACTTTTGTTCTACTTGAAAGCGATCGCGCACATTCCCCCGTCGCAATCCCTCTTCAATTTCCCTTACCTCCTCATCCAGTCGCAACCGAGAGGTACTGCTGGGATTTGCTGCCAGAATTAAGATTGTTTTGACATCCTTATTATCACTCATTAGGGAGTTGTGAGGAAATATAATAAATAACTTTACAATCAAGACACCCTGCAATAATGCTCGGTTAAGAGCTAAGAAATAAATTTTACAGCTTAATGCTAAAGTCAAATTTATCTGACTATGCTTTGAGCGGTCAGCATTTTAGCTATCAGCTATCAGCCAAGAGCTAGTGGTAGCAAGTGCTCTTAGCTTAACCAAAAGCTCAGTTTATGACCGCGCCAAGTATAAATATGGATTTTAACCCGTTTTAACGGGTTTTAGCTTGAGCGCCCAAATTTTAATTTAGGGCTTCACCTGATTATCTACGATTTTTCATGCTTCATGACTAGTCTAAGAGGCAGTTGCAAGCTAATCTATTGGCTAGGTCTTGATAAGAGCCGCACCAAACCCGGTATCTGGGAGATACCGGGTTTCTTTAATATCACTGCAATACAACAAAAGATTACAAAAATCTATATAAATGGGTTTTAGGTTGCAGAGGGTCGCTAGCTTATAAATGAAAACTCATGATTTTCATGCTTAAATAGGAGAAAAAAATGTTATTGGAATACATAGAACGCGAAATATTAGATGGCGAACCTTGGTCTGCATATTCCCTGAACTATTTAGATTTAGGCGGAGAAATACGAGATTCTTGGGAAAAGAAAAATAGCGATCGCGAACCAACGACTAAGCGCAAGCTTTGGAGACCAAAATTAACTTTTTGGTACTTTATTCCTTGGCTAAAGTTTGAACCGGTGGATAGTATTTAGTTGTGAGAAGGAATTGTCACAATAACGAACCGCAGAGTCACAGAGAACACAGAGAAAGAGAGAGAAAACAGACAAGAATTTATTTTTTTTTGAAATAAAGTGACAGAAGATGCAACAATCTTAATGAAGAAGCGTCTGTTGTGTAAGATGCTCTACCACCAAACGAAGGTTGTTCTACTATGTTTGGGAACGCTTTCATCGAACGGAGTGCAGTGTGAGAAGTGTGGGCACGGCGTTGTCGTGCCCTTGCCCTCTTGCTATATAACTGATGATATGATGCGATAACTGATGATATGATGCGATCGCTACCTATCCACTTGTGCTGCGCTTTGTTATCTTGGTAAGGTAAATTCGCACTATTTCATCTTCTGTTAGAAGACTTACTTTCACTAACTTTTCTTTACGTTTAAATAGTTCTATTAGCACTTGTTCACAAACGAAAAAACGACAATCTGAGCCTATGAGTATTTCGGCAAAACTAGATTGACTACTTAGCAATGCTGAGAACAAAATATTGGTATCAACGACAATTGGCTGTTGTACAGACACTAACCGCTATCCTACAAATTTCTGCTTGATTTTTAACCACACATCACGATCTATCTCTTCAGCTAGGGTAGCAGCTTGCTCTATTGTTAGATTACTCCGCTTTCTCATTGTCTCTAACTCAAGATAGTCTAAGAACTTGCTTAGGGTATCTTGATCTATAAGTTCCCTGTTGAACCTGACGATGACGTCTTGATTGTCAACTGTAATATTGTACAGTGCGAAGTCTTGCATTATATCCCTTCGATAAATATTAAGTTGGATTTATTGGTAAGAGTTCAGCTATTAGCCGTCAGCAGTCAGCTTTAAAGCTTGTTTCCGGGTATTTGGTATTTTATCGGTCTTTATGGTATCATAATAGGCACATTCTATAGCTCATAAAAGCTGATAGCTGACGGCTGAACGCTTACGCTTACGATTTATTGTAGCTAATTGTAGCGCTACTCTTAAGTCACACACAACTTGTAGCGATTGTTACTGTTACTTGTATATTCCTCTGTTTGAGCTTATGGATTTTCAGCATAATTTGGGGATTTTTTCACTTCCATCCATCCATCTTGCATGATTTGACAAGGATATAAGCGCAACGCCTCCCTTAAAGTGCATAAGTTAATTTTGCGTACACCAAGTAAGAGATAGAAAGAAATTAGTTGCATTGTTAGGATTTGCAACTATTCCCCATACAGCGCTGTATCCTAGTGTACGTAGTTGATGATGACTACTACACAATACGATTACATACATTTTGATAAAGTAGGAAAGGAAAAAAGTTATGGAACAAGGCAACTACATTGTTCTTCGTAATACGAATCGTGTAGACTTGAGTGAACCATATGCAGGTTTTGCGAGCCGATCGCTGAGTGCGATCATAAACCCTAGTATTCGCATAGATGTAGAGTCACTGAACAAGCGGGATATTACAGATTTACGCCGAGACCCAGAAGTGGTTAACATTGCGCCACCTATACCAACTAAGTTAATCAAGCCATTTGTCAGTCAGGAAACGGAGACTACTCGTGAGAGTAATGCAACTTGGGGAGTGATAGCAACTGGTGCAGACAAAAGTCCTTTCACTGGGAAAGGAGCAATCGTAGCTGTTTTAGACACCGGGATTGATGCTAACCACGAAGCTTTCAAAGGTGTTAAGATAGTGCAAAAAGATTTCACCGGGGAAGGAGATGGAGATAAGCAAGGTCATGGTACCCATTGTGCAGGGACTATTTTCGGACAGGTGGTGAATGGATATCGTTTTGGTGTAGCTCCTGGCGTTGAGCGAGCATTGATTGGGAAAGTCCTTGATTCCGAAGGTGGTGGTACGACTGAACAAATTTATCGAGGAATTTTGTGGGCTTTAGACCAAGGAGCGCACGTTATTTCCATGTCTCTTGGTATGGATTTTCCTGGTCTAGTGAAAAGTTGGGTAGATGAAGGAATGTCAGCCGATCTTGCTACATCCAAAGCTTTAGAGAGTTATCGCGCAAATGTTCGCTTATTTGATAGTCTAGCAGCATTGATACGGGCGCGGGGGTCATTATTTCAACCTAGTTTGATTGTAGCAGCTGCTGGAAATGAGAGCGATCGCCAAACTAACCCTGACCATGAATTAGCAGTCGCACCACCAGCAGCAGCTGACGGAATCGTTTCTGTAGGTGCGCTGCAAACGAAGGGAGCACCATACAATGCTTTAACAATAGCGTATTTTTCAAATACAGGTCCGAATATTTGTGCTCCTGGTGTTGATATCTATTCCGCAAAAACCAAAGGTGGTTACTTTTCTCTTGACGGTACAAGCATGGCTACTCCTCACGTCGCTGGTATCACAGCTCTGTGGATAGAGAAACTCCTTACAGAGAATACACAATTCAGTGTTACCGAACTCACTTCTCTGTTGATTGGTCGAGCGACAAAAACAAAGTTAGCACCTGGTTATGACCCCATGGACATAGGCGCTGGACTAGTACAAGCACCCCTCGAATAACTCCTTAAGGTTCGTAGTTGCGCTTTAGCGCATGCATCGCAACTACAAACCCTATAACGATTTTTACACAGAAGAAAGGTACAATCGGTTACACCACGTTGTCAGGGCGAACAACCGTTCGCCCCTACACCCGACTAGGATGTCAATCGACCACCAGCACCGAACCCGACGGAGCGCTTTCAATGGCTGTGCGAACTACAGAGACATCCTCCTGCGACCAGTTGTTATTCGCATTCTCAGCCAATATAATTCCCTTTTTCCCATCCGGTGGGACTGTAATCATAGAAACGCCAGTAGATTTACCCTCAACAGCGAGAACATATTGAAGGTCAATCCCAATATCTCTAAGCGGTTGTAGCGCCTGTTCTTTCAGCGTATCACTCCCAACACGAGCAATGAGTGTTGCAGAAACACCAAGGCAACGTGTAAGATAAGCAACATTCGCTGCTTTACCACCACTAAGTTGGACAAAATCGTGCGCTACGAGTGTTTCATTTAAATTTGGACGGCGATCGACTCGCACTTGGAAATCGGCGTTAACACTACCGAGAGAGATAACAGTCCCGTGACTCATAATTACTGAAAGTTGTTGACCACAACTCTTTAGTTTACTGAGTTTGGTTTCTGCTTCTTCTATCTGAAATAAGAACATGAGTTATAAAAAAACCGCCTTCGCGCACTTCTCTTCGAGACGCTCCGCGAACGCGTCTTTGCGGTTCAATAATTCATCCCCATTTTATGCAACACGACTACCTTTCCTGAATCAACCGCATCAACTCTTCAGTAGATATCTTACCACTCACCTCAGCACCTTCTAGTAAGCTATCTGCTAAATCACGCTTGTGGTGATGCAATTTCACAATCTTGTCTTCAATAGTATCTTTTGCAACTAACCGATAAATAGTCACAGGGCGTTTTTGACCGATGCGATGTGCGCGGTCCGAAGCTTGGTCTTCGACAGCGGGATTCCACCAAGGGTCCATATGAATAACATAATCAGCAGCAGTAAGATTGAGACCAGTACCACCTGCTTTGAGACTGATGAGAAATACATCCCCTTCTCCAGACTGAAAGGCGTCTACCCGTTTTTTACGTTCTAAAGCGGGAGTGCTTCCATCTAGGTATTGGTAATGGATTTTTTGCTGATTTAGATAATCTTGAATAATATGTAAATGGTCAACAAATTGACTGAAGACTAAAGCTTTGTGGCGGTTGTTGAGGAGTTCTAAGAGCACTTCACCAAAGAGTTGTAGTTTAGCGCTGGGTAGCTGAGTGTCAGCCATAACTAACTGAGGATTGCAGCAAGCACGGCGCAGTTTCATAATTTCTGCTAGAATTTGTAAGTGTTTCTGTCCAGCGGTTGCTTCAGTATCAGTCAGTTTAGCGAGTGCGTCGCGACGCAATGCTTCATACAGAGCCATTTCCTCTCGGCTAAGTTCTACGTGTAGGGTAATTTCCGTACGGGAGGGTAGTTCTTCTAAAACTTGACTTTTGGTTCGCCGCAGGAGGAAGGGTTGAATCAGTTTTTTGAGATTGTTACGTGCTTGTTTGTCTTGGAATTTCTCAATTGGGATTGCAAAGCGCTGGTTGAAGCTTTCTAACGAACCGAGTAACCCTGGATTGATAAAGCGGAATAAATTCCATAGCTCGCTGAGGTTGTTCTCGATAGGAGTTCCGGTGGTGATGAGTTTGAAACTACCTTGGAGTTTCATTGCGGATTGAGAACGTTTGGTGGTAATATTTTTAATAGACTGCGCTTCGTCTATAACAATGGTTTCCCACTGGATTTGGGCGAGCATCTGGGCGACTTCTTCCTGTTGCAGGAAACCATAACTACAGATTAGAATATCAAATGGTTGTAGTTGGTCTAATACTTTCTGGCGATCGCCACTACCGAATTGACTGATGTTGAGGGTTGGAGCAAAGCGTTGTATTTCACTGACCCAGTTTGGACATACCGAGGTAGGAGCTACAATTAGGGTTGCTCCTTTATGAGCGCGAGTGAGGATAACAGCTAATGCTTGCACGGTCTTCCCTAATCCCATTTGGTCGGCTAAACAGGCTCCAACACCCCAATGGGCGAGACGAGCTAACCACTGAAAGCCTTCTGTTTGGTAATCCCGCAGTTCGGCTTGGAGTGTGGAAGGGAGTTCTGGCTGTAGGCTTTGTACCTCTTTGAGCTTTTGGATGTGCGATCGCCAGTGTTTGTCTGCTTTTAGTTTACCAACATCTTCGACCCAATCTTCTACAGCCAATGCTGCTAAAGAGTGAAAGCGCAGATTCTTACCGTGTTTTTCTGCGATCGCCCGCAATTCGTCTAGGCGTTTGCGAAATGTTTGGGTCAAGGCTAAGAATTGACCATCTCCGAGGGGAACAAACCGACTGGGGGTTTGCTCAAGCAATTCTAAGAGTTGCTGCATACCCAACACGAGAGTATCGTCCAATTTCAACTCACCATCAGCCGCGAACCAATCCCCTTGTCGTTGAATTTGCAGTTGGAAATCGATTAAATCAGCACGGTGACTGACGCGGAGTTTTTCTCCTTCAGGCCATTCTATAATTATACTATCACCTAACTCTTGCAGTTCCAACAAAAGTTCCAAACAGTCCTCAGGTGCTTCTAAGAGCCATTCCCCATCCCGTTCTTCCTGAGAGCTTAAGGTGGGACAAGCTGCGACTACAGCGTTAACACGTTGCTTTTCTTCAAGCAGATTGCGCTTTGTTTGCAAACGCTCACCGTCTATCTCTGCAATAACCGTTTCCCCCCCTGCGCCTGGTCTGTAGTAGGGACCACCTTGAGCGAAGGGACGAACCAGCACAGCCACTTTCAAACCGACACCTGCGGGTAAGAGGTGAATGTGGGGTATGGTCTGTGCTGGGACTTCTTGAGCGCTTTCCAAACCACCACCGATGTCAGAATGGACTGTGACAATACCAGCGATCGCATTAATCGCCGCCAAGACTCGTTCAGAAGCAGCCGTAGGTACTGAGAGCCGATTCTCCTTCCCAAGGATTTCTGCAATCCGCCGATGTTCGTCCTTTATTTCAATCACCTTAACACGGGTTGGGGTTTCTTTAACAGCAAAGATGTCCTGATTGCGTTGTAACTTTGGAAAAAATTCCAATATTAATTGAGTATTTCCTTTTTTAACTAATAATTCTGGTTCTCCCTTGACAATTTCCACACGGGTTGTTGGTGAATCTTCCCAAAAAACCAAGGGATGTCCAATTAACGTAGATATAGCTTTCTCATTAAAACTGTACTCAACTTTCCCGTAATATCCACGAGATTGATCGTTATAGGTTTCAATATATGCACAGACCCGTACATCTTGAGGAGTGAGATAATCAAATTCAGCCAAGTTTTCACTCAATCGCTTCAAAGACAGGGGACGACCTTTGCTCCAAACCCCCTTAATATTAATCTTTTGCTCACGAGGCTGCAAAACACACTTACTGGAGTAGAAGGTGATAAACCAAACCAAGCGCAGTTCTGACTGAGCTTTTGCAGGTGATTCCGGTTGCTTTTGTAAATTTACCAGTGCATTTAAGCAAAGTTCCCAAGCTTCCTGTGGTCGAATCAGGTCTACTATACTCAGAATCCCAATCTTATCACGCAATATTGCTGCTTGTGTATCATAGGTACTGCGGGGTTTGAGTCGCGTTAACAGTTCCGCTGCTTCCATCGCCAGCCAATGGTAACCAGATACGACTGCTTTTTGATAAAATGGCTCTAACAACTTGGGTAGACACTTTTTTGCAATACTCGTATCCGCCCAATAGAGACATAAAGCGCTAAACAGTGTTTCCAAACTATGATTCTCTGTATGGGAAGCAATAAAAGTGTTAATTGCTGATTCTTTTTCAGATATATCACCGAGTTGGATTTGCAACACACTCTCTAGCCGTTCATAAGTAGAACTGAGCCAATGTTCTGGTTGATTTGCCATTATAGACGCATATTCTTGGGCTTCTTTGAGGCGATTAGGTGAACCATCCTTTAACAGAGCCAAGATAAAAAATATCCCATTAATCGTATTAAAATATACCTTCTGCTTTCTCTTAACTTGTTTAAGCGCCTTGAGAGCAGTTGTGTAATAATTGATAGCTTGTTCATGCTCCCCGCGTAAAAAGGTCAACCAGCCCCAAAAGACAGTAGCATTATCACGATAGACATCCCTTATACACTCCAAGTTTTGTTCAGCTTCTTGTAGACAACCCCTTAATAACAGTTGCTCTGTTAAAATCAAACGCAGGTAATCAGAGCAATGTCCCCCCGATCGCAAACAATCTTCCTGAAGTAAAGCAAATGCGTCATCCACAGGAGACAACTCCAACACCGCATCAATCAGGATATTCGATATACCACTTTCATACCATTCTTGTGGCAAAGTGCGAAACCAATCTGGGTCGAATGGATTATTACAGACTTGCTCAAAGATATCATTTATGGATACCTTTTCATTGCCATAACTGTACTTATGATAGTCTTCTATCTGTCTATTAATAAAGTTAATATCTTGACAATAAATACCAATACGGATTTCGCGAATTAACTGACGCTTGCTTTGAAACAATCGAGGTCCATCTTGCCAATATGTACGTATAGGTAACTTTTCCTGTACGACTGTGACCATAGCCTCAAACTGTCCCGCACGCAATGCATCGCGGGTTGCAATCTCTACCAATAACGGATGACACTCAATCCCTTGTCCAGTATACTGTACCAACAAACTAGCCGCTAACAATTTATCAATATAAGATTTTAAACTTGAGTTAACAAAAGGTTTCCCATTTTGATTGCGTGCGCCAATGTCATTCAAACAGTCCATAAAAGAAGTTCTATGAATCGGTTCGTAAATGACCGAGAACAACTGGACAATCTTTTGTTCCAACGCTGGTAGCTGACGGTAGTCCTGAGCGAGTTGTGTACGAAGCTTTGTGCTCTGAGCTTGAGCATCGAGGGTATTCATTGAGATGAGAATAGGGGTGTGGGGGTGTGGGGGTGTGAG
>JAWQFQ010000161.1:0-21517 GCA_035967975.1 Scytonema sp. PMC 1070.18 | reverse complement strand
TTATACTTAAGCAAAACCCTCTTCTGTGTATTAAGAAGAGGGTTTTGTTGTTTTTACTAATTTGTTGGTAACAGAAAACTATTGGTTTAGAAAACTAACGCAAAGAATCTAAATCCATAGCTTGTATTCCTTGACGTTCCACGTAAGCTAACATACTCCCCAACTGTAGCCACACAAGTACACAGGTTAGCAGAGTCACTGGTACACCAACTGCATAAGCTAGCAACGGGGGAAAGCCAAATATCTCAAAGCCAGAACACAGAAATAAACAAACACCAATCGTAATACCTAGAAATGGTACAAGCAATTGACTAGTAGATATACGAGAACTAGAAGTTTCTGCGCCATCGCTTTGCCATTTCTGCACTATTATTTTCAATGTTCCGGCTAATGCTGCACCAGAGGTTAATGCCACAAGAAATCCTACAACTAACAAAATATATGGTGGTTGTTGAGGAAAGTAGTACATGAAATCTCCTAAAAGGTATTGGGCAGAGAATTATGAATTATGAACATTAAAATTTTTTCATAATTCATAATTCATAATTCATAATTTTTCACTGCTTGTTACCAAAAGCAGCAGTAGCTTTTGGGAGAATAGCGGCTACACCTTCTTTTGATAAATCGGATAGTACTCCAATAGCAACGTTTAATAAGCGAGTTGGTTTGAGGTCATCTTTAACCAAATCCCACAAACGTTGGACTTCTTCAGTGTGCAGGCGGTCATCTTCTGTTAACGCTAGCACCAACTGTCGCCGGAGAAACTTACCTTCATCCGACAGCAGATATTGGAATCCCAACTGGGCTGTCGGCAATACATCAAAGTTACTATCAGTCTGGGCGATCGCAATCAAATTTTCCAACCGATGCCACTGGAATTTCCCATCTTTGAATAGCACATTCAGTAATCGTCGCCGCAATTCCCTTGACTCTCCTGTCAGCAACCGCTTTGCTATGTAGGGATATGCCACTTCAACGATTTTGAAATTTGGGTTGAGGCTAAGAGCAATCCCTTCCTGTGTTATTAATGAACGAATAATCAAAGCAAACTTTGCAGGGACTCGGAAGGGATATTCATACATTAATTCAGAAAAATCATTGGTGATAGTTTGGAAGTTAAAGTCCCCAACATTTCTGCCAATCGCATTTCCCCAGACCACTTCCAATGCCGGTACAATTGCATAAATATCTGTTTCCGGGGTAAGAAAACCCAGCTTGACAAAATCTTTAGCTAAATCTTCATAATCGTTATTAACGACATGGACGAGTGCATCCACAAGTGTTTCTTTCGTAGCTTCCTCCAACTGATCCATCATGCCAAAGTCAATGTATGCCATCCGACCATCGGACATAGCAAATAAATTTCCAGGATGGGGGTCAGCATGAAAGAATCCATATTCTAATAGCTGTTGCAAACCTGCAGTAACGCCAATTTGGATGATTTGCTCCGGATCTAACCCAGTGGCAAGAATACTCTTAGTATCCGTCAGTTTAAAACCGTTAATCCACTCTAGGGTAAGAACGCGAGTATTGGTATAACGCCAATAAATAACCGGAACTTTCACTTGTAAGTTGTTACGGAAGTTGTTGGCAAATTTCTCGGCGTTGCGGGCTTCGTTGAGGTAATCAATTTCCTCAAATAACTTGGTGCCGAACTCGTCTACAATCAAAGTCAAGTCATGCCCTAAATTCAAAGGTAGCCAAGGAGCAATCCACTTAGAAGTCCAACGCATAAGATAGAGGTCTAGTGAGAGCAGTGGGCGTAGATTTGGGCGTTGTACCTTTACCGCCACTTCTTCACCGGTGAGCAGACGACCCCGATATACTTGACCCAAGCTAGCCGCAGCTACAGGAGATGGCGATAACTCGCTATAAACTTCTTCTATTGGGCGTTGTAGCTCGGTTTCAATCATCTGATAAGCTATTGCGTTATCAAAAGGTGGTAACTGGTCTTGTAACTTCACCAGTTCGTTTAAGTAATCTTTCCTTACTAAGTCCGGTCGCGTTGAAAGGGCTTGACCAACTTTAATAAACGTAGGACCTAATCTGGTGAGTAACTCCCTCAGTTGGATGGCTCGTTTAAACTTATTGAGATCCTCCTGATTTTGCCACTCATCCCATTTAAGACTAAGAATAAATCCTGCAAAAGACAAGATAATTCTTACCGCCCGTGTCCAAACGCGCCAAGGACGGTAACGGTAGTAGCGAGCGATCGCATCAGGATCGTAGCGTCGATTATTTTGTGTAAGGGTTTGCCAATTCACTCCCCTGTAGTCCTCTTTACTCTATTAATTGAATTAATTGAAAAAGTTTTACCTTTCAGACCCAGACAAGGGCTTCCTTTGAGCTAAACAACTGCTCTGTTGGCATTTCCCTTGTGGACTTGTGTAACTTAGCCAATCTTTACTTAACGTTACTTTTTATCTCTTATTTTATATTAGTACATAAAAGTATAAATACTTATATTTTCTACCGTCTCCTCAAACTTCGTATCAATATAGAACAAAAACTATGTATCTTTTTTATCTTGGATTATTACTGCTCACATACACTGAAAAAACCTAGCCAGAGTTTAGCGGAAAGAATTACAATTATTCTTAATAAAGATAATAAACCTTAAAAAACCGTATATTATACTACAAAAATCAAAATGATTAACGTACTAATTCCAATTAGGTTTTCTTTGTAACATAGAAGGAATCCTGCTCACCCTGAATTTGGCAGTAGACATAGGCGATCGTTTATAGTTTGCATGAGAAATTTTCAAATGGAAAGCGTGTAAACAGTTCGGGACAACTGCTTACATGACTGAAATTATCCTTTGAGTTACGATCTCAATAAGTAATTATTACAATTTATTGCTAATTGTATTTTTTTATAAAGAAAAAGTAAATAACATTTAAGTTTAGTTGTTTTTTTAAGGTAAAACTGTAAAAAAAGTACAAACTTTAGAGAAAGCCACTGAGACAGCGGTATGACAACAAATTTTGTAGCAGATGTAACAGATAGATTGTCTGCAGGTACACAGATAACTGATTCGTTGCCCTATCCGTTGCCTCAGCATCGTTATAAATTATAAATATCCGCAAACAACTGACTTTTTCAGGCTTGGTTTCAAAAATAAAGGTTTAAAGATGTTGACTTCATCAGAAACACCCATCATTGCCACAATTGTGCTGGTTGCTTTTGGAATATTAGGTTGGGGCTTTTACCGCGCCAGATATTATGGCAAACTGGGAATCCTAGCCTGGTTACAGTCGGTGGTGTTGATGACTCCTTGGCTGCTGTTCTTTGGCTTATTTGCAGCAGGTATTTACATAAACATAGTAGGGATCTTGTTCTTGTTGGTGATTTCCGCAGGTATTTATATTTATTTAGGAAGACTATTGCGATCGTCGGGACAAGATGCGGTACTCAAGCAAAGAGCAACGGAAAGGCTAGCTGCTCAAGCCTCACAACACGAAGCCAATCCTACAGATAATTCAACACAACCAGAAGCTCCAACACAGCTCAGACTTGAAGTAATGCCAATACCTGAAGAAGACTTGAGCGCTATCAAAGGTATTTTCGGCATTGATACGTTTTTTACCACAGAAACAATTGCGTATCAGGAAGGAGCTGTCTTCAAAGGAAATCTTAGAGGAGATCCAGAAACAGTTCACAACCGACTCACAGAGAGTTTGAAAGAACGTCTGGGAGATAAATATCGTTTGTTTTTAGTTGAAAACACGGATGGAAGACCAGTAGTCATAGTGCTTCCTAGCCGTAACGATCCCCGTCCGATGACGTTATCTCAGAAAATCTTTGCCGTTATTCTGCTATTGGGAACTTTTGCGACTAGCTTAGAAGCCAGTGGGTTACTGTTGAACTTTGATTTCTTTTCGAGTCCAGAGCGGTTTAAAGATGCCTTACCCATCAGTGCGGGTATCTTAGTGGTTTTAATAACTCATGAAATAGGTCATTGGTTCTTAGCCCACCGTCATAATATCCGCCTGAGCTTACCTTACTTTTTGCCTGCAGTACAAATTGGTTCATTTGGTGCTATCACCCGCTTTGAATCTGTATTACCCAACCGTAAAGTCTTATTTGATATCGCTTTAGCAGGACCAGCTACAGGGGGAATAGTTTCTTTATTAATGGTGGTGACAGGATTACTTCTTTCCCACCAAGGCAGTTTATTTCAATTGCCGAACAATTTTTTCTCAGGCTCTATTTTAGTAGGAAGCTTGGCACGAGTGATTCTTGGTTCTGCTCTACAGTCACCCATAGTAGATGTCCATCCTTTAGTCATCATTGGTTGGCTGGGGTTAATTATCACTGCTTTAAACTTAATGCCCGCCGGTCAACTAGATGGTGGTCGCATTGTCCAAGCAATTTATGGACGGAAAACAGCAGGAAGAGCAACTGTAGCAACATTGATTTTATTGGGGATTGTGTCTCTTGGCACTCCTTTAGCAATGTACTGGGCAGTTGTTATTCTATTTTTACAGCGAGATTTGGAACGCCCTAGTTTAAATGAAATCAGCGAACCAGATGATGCACGCGCAGCTTTGGGGCTTTTGGCTTTATTCTTGATGATTGCCACTCTTTTGCCTTTAACTCCTGGTTTGGCTGGTCGTTTAGGAATTGGCGGTTAAGTCGTTTAGTTTCGGTAACTGCTAAGAGCTAATAGCTAATGGTAAAAAAGCAATTAGTAATTAGCCATTAGCTATTAGCACTCAACTCATTTTAGATAACAAATCAAAGATATGATGAGCCATTTGTAATTTGGAACAAGGGGAAATTTCATGCCTTTGCCCTTTTTTATCCAAAAAAATAGCTCGATTATTGTCGCTTCCAAAACCACTATTAGGTTCATCTATAGGGTTGGCAACAATGGCATCCAAATTTTTCCTCTGCAATTTTTCTAAAGCAGGTGTCACAATATCCCCTGTTTGGGCGGCAAAACCAATCAATTTTTGATTAGGTCTTTTGTGTCGTGCCAATTCTGCGACAATATCCGTTACGGGTTCTAGAGTTAAAGCTTCGGGAAGTAATTTTTTTGGCAACTTCTGGTCGCTATACTCCCGTGGTTTTACATCTGCCACTGCTGCTGACATAACGATTACATCTGCATTTGATGAATAATGCAGCATACAGGTTTGCATTTCTTCAGCACTGACTACAGGAACGGCTTGCACTCCAAGAGGTACCTCCCAAGTGGCGGGTCCGTGTACTAGTGTCACTTGTGCGCCTCGGTGCAGTGCAGCTTGTGCTAAGGCTAACCCCATTTTCCCTGTAGAAGGATTGCCAATAAATCTGACTGGATCAAAGTGTTCTCGCGTTCCTCCCGCACTAATCAACACCCGCTTATTGGCTAAGTCTCGCTTTCCTGTTGTGTGTAACAATGATTGAACGTGAGCAATAATCTCCCAAGGTTCTGCCATTCTACCAGCACCGATGCGATCGCAAGCCAATAACCCCGATGCGGTATCCATGACGTGATATCGACTATCTCTTAACAACTGCTGCCAATTCCGCTGTACCACCTGCTGTTCCCACATATCGGTGTTCATTGCTGGGGCTAACAGTACGGGACAAGTGGAAGCCAAAACAGTGTTTGTCAGTAAATTATCGGCTATACCATGAGACAACTTTGCCAAAGTATTTGCCGTTAGAGGTGCAATCACAATTAAATTTGCCCATTCGCCCAAATCTATGTGTAATGGACGAGAGTGAATTGGTTGCCAAAAATTTTCATCTGTGTAAGCTGGATGTCGGGATAGCGTCGCGAAAGTGAGAGGCGTGATAAACTTTTCTGCCGATTTAGTGAGAATAGTTTTTATTTCCACGCCGTTTTGAAACAAAGTGGAAACAACCTCACAGACTTTATAGGCGGCGATACCGCCGCCTACAGCAACCAGAACCCTTCCCAATTTTGGATTAGTCATTGCTAGTGGCTAACTGCTAAAAAGCTAATTGCCTTTTATACCATTAGTTATTAGCCATTAGCCATTAGCTAACTGTTACGCTTCATCATAGGGTTCCAAATCTAATAGGTAGATATATGGTTCAACTAACTCCGGACGCTGGAAAGCGATCGCCCGTAGTAGATGCCAATCATTTAAACCCTCAAAAGCATTACTGTAATTATCCTGCTCCAGACGTGTTGCTAGTTTTTCCACCTCTTGTGGAGTCATAACAGCAATTTCCGTTTTAGAAATGCTTAGAGTTTTCATTATCCTCGCCCCTCCCTTAAGCAGCACTCGCATCCAGCATGGGTTGAGTTGCGCTCGACGCAGCCACCCAATATATATTACTCACTTAAGAGTGTGGATTTCGTGAAAATTTTCAGGATTTCTACCAGAAATTGTAAAAATTATGTAACTCTGACAGAACAATCTTTAAAAAACGAGCCAAACTGGCAGAAGACTAGACATTGGATCTCACAAAATTCCGTAAAAATTCTAGCATTTCGGGACGAATTTCATGACCCATGTCAAACTCATAATACTCAACTGCAATCCCCAAAGATTCTAAAGATTGTCGTGCAAAATGAGCAGCTGCCAGTGGTACAACAGTATCTTGTCTACCATGCATAATCAAAACGGGATGAATATGGTCTAATTGCGTAGTATTTCCGACACCAGGATGTAGATATCCACTCATAGAAACTAAACCAGCCAAAGGTAAGTTTAATCCCACATCTAAAGTCATAGCACCACCTTGAGAAAATCCACTCAAAATAGTTTGTGATAAAGGTACTCCGGTACTACTCTCCAAAGATTGCAGCCAGTCTGTTAACACTTGCTGACTTTGTGTTAATCCCTGATACAAATTTTCCTGACTCAAGTCATACCAAGCCCTTCCAACAGAAGAATAAGGATAGGGGTATGGTGCATTAGGAAAAACAAATTGATATTCTGGCAAGTTAAGAAATGGTAACAAATATGCTACATCCTCTGCATTTGCACCCCATCCATGCAAAGTGACAATTAACCCTTTGGGTGGTTGCCCTGATTTTGGAGGTACGCTAATAAAATCTAAAGTATCAGTCATTAGTCTTAAGTTTCCACTCAGCAGTAAACATTAAACACTGAATAGCTGACAGTGGGCAAAAAGCAATTGTGATACAAGCAGAAGCATTCAGCACTTCAGCACTCAGCTTTTAGGCATATTTTGTTTATACTTCGCATGGGAATAAACTGAGCTTTTACGTAGCAGCGGATTTATGATCTATAAGTTCTTAGCTATTAGCTGATAGCTGATAGCTGACCGCTTAAAGTATACATTAGGGAACGTAGTAATTATGACTCGTCTAGCACTGCTGAGCGTATCTAATAAGACTGGACTCACTGACCTCGCCCATAAGTTAGTAGAAGAATTTAACTTTGAATTAATCAGCAGTGGAGGTACAGCAAAAGCACTGAAAGACGCTGGACTACCAGTCACAAAAGTTGCGGACTATACAGGTTCTCCAGAAATTCTCGGTGGTCGTGTCAAAACACTCCATCCCCGAATTCATGGCGGTATTTTAGCGCGGCGGGATTTGCCAGAAGATGTCACAGATTTGGAAAATAACCAAATTCGCCCTATTGATTTAGTAGTCGTCAACCTTTACCCATTTGAGGAAACTATTGCCAAACAAGGAGTCACTTTACCTGAAGCTGTTGAGCAAATTGATATCGGCGGTCCTGCTATGCTGCGAGCCGCATCGAAAAACTTTGCCCATGTTACCATTTTGTGCAATCCCACCCAGTATGAAGAATATTTACAGGAAATGCGTTCCTCAAACGGAGAACTCTCTTTAGAGTTTCGTCAAAAGTGTGCTTTACAAGGATTTTTGCATACCTCTAGCTATGACCAAGCCATAGCGGCGTATCTTAGCCAAAACCTCACCTCCTCAATATCCCTCTCCACAAACGGAAACGGGGAACACCCCAAACAATACACCCTATTTGGCAAACAATTGCAATCTCTCCGTTACGGCGAAAATCCCCATCAAAGTGCGGGTTGGTATCAAACGGGAACAGCTCCAACTGGGTGGGCGGCTGCAGAAAAACTCCAAGGTAAAGAACTGAGTTACAACAACTTAGTTGATTTAGAAGCAGCACGAAATATCATCTCTGAATTTACAGATTCCCCAGCAGCCACAATTATCAAACACACCAATCCTTGCGGCGTCGCTTTGGGAAGTAGTCTTCTAGAAGCTTATCAAAAGGCATTTAATGCGGACCCCGTTTCTGCTTTTGGTGGTATTGTTGCTTTGAATCATCCCATTGATGTCCCAACAGCTACTGAGTTAACAAAGGTATTCTTGGAGTGCGTGATTGCACCAGGTTGTGAAGCAGAAGCAAGAGAAGTTCTGTCTGCTAAATCAAAAGTGCGTGTGCTTATTTTGCCAGAACTGAACAACGGACTAAAAGAAACCGTAAGAGCGATCGCAGGTGGTTTCCTTGTTCAAACTGCTGATAACGTCGTGGCTGACCCCAGTCAATGGCAAATAGTTAGCAACAGAAAACCCACCGAGAAGGAATTAGCAGAGTTGCTGTTTGCTTGGAAAGTGTGCAAGCACGTTAAGTCCAATGCCATTGTTGTAAGTTGCGATCGCACCACTTTAGGTGTGGGTGCAGGTCAAATGAACCGAGTAGGTTCTGTCAAAATCGCCTTAGAACAAGCAGGAGAAAAAGCCAAAGGCGCATTTCTTGCCAGCGATGGATTTTTCCCATTTGATGATTCACTCAGAACAGCAGCTGCTGCCGGAATCACAGCTATTGTACAGCCAGGAGGCAGTTTACGCGACCAAGACTCCATTAAAGCTGCCAATGAACTCGGACTAATCATGATGTTCACAGGAATTCGTCACTTTTTACATTGAACTTCAGAACTGTCAAAAAATAAATTCGGACCGAATCTGGGGTGGGCGTCCTCGCCCGCCTCCACTTGTTCATGGCTCGTGTAGCCCGTACCACGAGAGATATGGGGTGTAGTGATATTTTTCTACCCCTACGCAAGCTCAGATCTTACACCTAGGTCAAAAACTGGGTTTTTTGAGAATGACGATGCAGGAAAAGCCTAATTTGTTGTTTATAAACCCGGTTTTTTAGGTCTTGTTGAGAATAGTGCTGTCCGGTCAGCAAGGGCAAACACACCTTAAAATCTAAATTTATGAGTGCAGCTCAAAAGAATGTCATACCCTCTTTTGTCACTTTAAGTAAGTCGGCGTTAAAAAATCAAACTATGTAACGAAATGTTAAATCATCAAAGAGCTTATGAATACTTGGTTCTAGGGTTTTTAAAAAACTTAACATATATTGGTTTTATTGTGCCGACTTACTTACGTAGAAGAAAAATAGAAAGACGGGATATTGAATTTTTGAAAAATTGAACGAGTTAAATTATAAATTATTGACAATTATTTAAAGCTGAAAAAATTATTCAGATTACTTAGAGGCTGTTTGAAAAGTTTTGGTGCGTTTACCCTTGGACTGCCCCTATGCCAGAAGTTTTTGAAATACACATTTCACAATCTTCCCATTACCGTTGTAGTGTTGTTGACAATTCCCTATAAATATAGTTGAATTTCAAAATAAGTTGATAAAGAGTGAAATATGTTGAAAAAGGAGGATTTTGTGCGATTAAACGAGGCGGTCAAAATTAAAGGAGTATCAATCGAAACACTAAGGCGATGGGAAAAAGCAGGGAGATGAAAAACTGTAGACTGCTTAGTAAGGTAATCAACGTAGATATCGAGTAGCAGATTTACTACTCGTCAACAATCTTCACTTGAGATTGATGGTGATATATTTGGGCGTAAATACGGTGCAATGAAGCGTATACTGGGATTGTAGAGTATATAAAAAATGAAAACAATTCTTATTATCTGCTGTGTATATGAAAAAGAAGTTATTTCTGCGTGGGCAAGGCAAAATCCTGGATACAAAGTTATCATAGATGTAGTTGAACAGTACGTAAAAGACGGCTTACAGAAGCAAATTTTTGATCGTATTCAGAGGTATAAAAACGGAATTGAAAGATTTGATGGTGTTGTTGGAACTAATGATCTACCTAGTTTAGTGGCGTCGATCCTAGCTCGTGAACTACACCTTCGTGGTCCTTCTCCTGAGATGATAGTAAGAACACAGAATAAATATCTCTCTCGTCTCTCTCAAAGGGGGATCATTCCAGAGTCTACTCCGAAATTCCAACTTAGTAGTGAAATTCAAAGATATGAAGATGTAAAACTTTCTTTTCCTCTTTTCACAAAACCGGTTGTATCTAAAACTTCTAGATACTCTTTCTATGTTGAAAACTACTCTTCTCTTCAAAAGATTTTAAGCAAGGCATCTAGCGTGCTCAATACACAAAATGAGCTTTACTGTTTGTCTTTTGAGGAGATAACGAGGCTTGCGATAGTAAGCCCTATTGAAATGCCGTCAGCTACTTCGATGATTTGTGAAGAACTACTCTATGGCGAGCAAATCACCGTTGATGGATGGATCTCTGATGGAAAAGTAGGTTTTTTCGGCAATACTCATTCTATATTTCTTCCTAATAAGATCAGCTTTGATCGCTTTGATTTTCCATTTCATTGTTCTGCTCTCCTTAAAGATAAAATTTACAAGATAAGTGAGAGAGTCATTAAAGGAGTTGGATTAAACAATACACTCTTTAATATTGAAATGAAGGTAAGAGAAGAAGATCGCACGGTATCAATAGTTGAAATAAACACGCGTTTGAGTATGCAGTTTGTTTTTTTAATCACAAAGGTAACAGGTATTAATCCTCTAGATCGACTCATTCAGATTGCTTTAGGAGAGGACATCGCTGATACACTACAAGAAGGTTTAGTACTTCAAAAGTATGCAAGCTCATGCGTGCTTCGTAGAACGACTGATGCTATTGTGAGAGAGGTACCAACTAAATCATATATTGATGAACTAGAGTCTCGATTTCCTAATACTCAAATCACTTCTCTAATTTCACGAGGAAAGAAACTTTCTGATTATACTCAGGATGCTTTTACTTATAGATATGCTTTTGTTGATATCGCTCGAGATACTTTAAATGAGATTCTTAGTGAACTTGAAGAAATAAAACATCTGCTAAACTTTCGCTTTGAAGAGATTGAAAAGAAGCATCCACTTTTGGAAGAACCAAACATAATTACTCGTTTTCAGAAACCCTGACTATAATATAAAGCAGGCAGTATAGAGTCACAGTTCCATAACAGAAGCATAGCGGGTAAGGATACTGCCGCAGCCAACCACAGTCCCTGACCAGTAATACGGCTGACTCTATCTATATTGTTTGCTCCAAAAGCCTCGGCAGCAAGCGTCTCTCCTCCTGTGAGAATACCAACGCAAATAGATAACAGAGTAAAAAAGGTGACTACACCCAAAGCACCTGCCGCTAAGTTTTGAGTGCCAAGTACGCCCATCATTACTGAATTCACTACAATGATGGCAATTTGAGCTATTTGAGCAGCTGCTAAGGGTACAATCAATCCCAGGCTAACTCGTGCTTCTGTTAAAAGCTCTGACTTAAATTCTGTTGAGGTTGTTTGCTCCATGAACTTGGTATGAAATTGTTAACGGGGTGACGATCACAAAGTCCTCACACTGAGAGGCTGTTCTTTAAATTACTTTACATGATTTTCAGGATGAAGGGTTCCCTTTCCTCTTCCCCCTACGCCCTACACCCTTTGGAGTAGTGCAGTTACCAAAGTGTCACCTAAGGTCTATGGCGTGAGAGCAAACACGTGATATTGTTTAGATGGTGTGAGGAATAGGTTAAAAACAAAAAGCGCTTGGAGTCGAAACACGGCAAGACGTCCAGGCGCTTTTTGCTATTTAACTTGAGTATTACATTTCCTAAATTTGTATCGCAATCAAGGCTTGTAGTTGCGATGGGCTCGCTAAAGCAACTAAGAACTTGTGCAATTCTGTACAAAGTTCAAAGAAAGAGGTTCAGTTTTGAAAGTGTCATATCCCATACTTGATATTTGATTAAGACGGTGATATTGTTTAGTTGTGTGTGAGGAGCAAGTGTAAACAGAAAGTGCTTGGGGTGGAAACACGGTAACACTCCCGAGCTCTTTTTGCTTTATTAATCCATTAGACATTTTATGACTATTTCTAGAGAAGATAACCAATGGAATGCAGAACTCTACGATCGCAATCATTCCTTTGTTTCCAAACTAGCAACTGATTTAGTAGAATTACTCTCTCCCAAATCAGGAGAATGTATTCTCGATTTAGGGTGCGGAACAGGTCATTTAAGCTATAAAATAGCAAGCCACGGAGCAAAGGTAATTGGAGTTGATAGCTCTTCTACAATGATTGAAAAAGCTAGGAAAAATTACCCTCAGTTAGATTTTTATGTAGAAGATGCTAGAGATTTACCATACACAAAAAAATTTGATGCTGTTTTTTCCAATGCTGTACTGCACTGGATTCCAGAAGCTGAAGAAGCAGTAGTCGGGATTGCAAGAGCATTGAAACCGGGAGGACGTTTTGTAGCTGAGTTTGGAGGAAAGGGAAATATACAAGCAATTGTCAGTGCGATCGCGAACGTCATGCAATCAGTTAGTCATCCTGATACTTTAAAATTGAATCCGTGGTATTTCCCCAGTATTGGAGAATACGGAAGCTTAATAGAAAAACACGGATTGCAATTAATTTTTGCAACTCTCTTTGAACGTCTCACACCTTTAGAAGATAAAGAACAAGGAATACAAAACTGGCTCAAAATGTTTGCTAACAGCTTTTTGAGCCAATTTTCAACCGAACAACAGGAAGATATTATAGCTGGCATCAAACATCAACTGCGTCCAACTCTATATAGAAATGGAACCTGGTTCGCAGATTACGTCCGCCTGAGAGTCATCGCAATGAAATTATAAATTATTACTTTCATAATTCATAATTCATAATTCATAATTCATAATTCATATCCTCAGTCCCATAATGATTAAATCGCGTTCAACTCCATCCAGTTCTGCGACGTTGGGTAAATGTCCCCAAGATTGAAAGCCAAAGGTTTCAAAAAGCTTTATACTGGGCAAATTGTGAGCGAAAATATAGCCCAACAAAGTTTTTACACCTAAATTGGGACTACTGCGAATTGCGTGTGATAGAAGTCTCCGCCCCAAACCGCATCGATGATACTGTGGTGAGATGTAAATACTAATTTCAGCAGTAGAACTATAGGCTGGTCGTCCATAGAAGGATTGCATACTCAACCACCCAGCAACTACACCTTCTACTTCAATAACCCAAATAGGACGTTTTAAAGGTACACGTTCCTTAAACCAAGCAATACGACTTTCCACAGATACCGGTTCTAAATCAGCAGTTGCGATACGGCTGGGAATTGCAGCATTATAAATAGCCACAATTGCTGGTAAGTCAGTTTCAGTGGTATTGCGAATAATCATTGGTAATGTCTCAAAAAACGTTTAGCTAAAAAGTTTACAGGATCTTATGTGATTATAAATACATTTTTTGGAAAAAATGTATCAAAATAGTATAAACTTTGCTTTTCTTTTTGCTTTCTAATAACAATATATTTTATAATTTTATGCATAATTGGATTTTTAATAAGCTTGATTTCAAGACTGCACAAACAGATTTTGTGTATTCAAGGGTGTAGGGACGCTCTTAGAGGATGTTTTAAAAGTCCTCTCGTCAGTAGCATGCACATTTCACATCCCCCTAAATCCCCCTTAAAAAGGGGGAGCTTTAGAGATTTTCCCCCCTTTTTAAGGGGGGCTAGGGGGGATTAATAAGTGCCTAAAATCACAGCCAACCACTTTTCAAACAACCTCTTGCATTGTGCCCGTACAATATCAGAAAGCCAGTAACTTTTACGAAACCGGATTTCTAATTTTTGCTATTCCTTGTAGGATTGCGAGTGTGGGGGAAAGTCTTTCTGTAATCAGTAACGGGTTATGAACGCGAGTGCGAGCTAGAGGCGATCGCTACCTGTACGCCACTCTGAAGAAACAGTAAGATATTCACAGTTGATGAGTAACGACTTTCGGCTTAAAGCTATAGGTAGATGTAGAACTTAGTATCTAACATTAGGCTAGTTTTAGTTAGCTCAGTAAAATATGTAAGCGCTCACCTGCTAGCAGTATTGCAACAGATAAAGCTAAGAGACAAACTTCAGGCTTAAGTATGTTTAGTATTGCACTATGCTTTGTATTGCAATAAATCGAGATGAGTGACTCAACACTGTATCTATTAGCTATAAGTTCTCTGTTGAAAGCTGATAGCTAGCTAGAAAATATCAATATAGTAAATGACTATGACTATTCAAACGAATCAGCATGAAGATAATAAGACATCAGGGAAAAATCCCTCTGTAGAGTTAGACATTAATCTCTTTATCTTAAAGTTAAAAAATGGAGTTTGGCTCCTTGGTATTCCATCTTGGATTTTTGGAATAACAGATAGAAGTCTGGCGGCTTGTGCTGATGGTTATCTATCACCTGTAGAAATTCTGCACCTACTGACAACTTCTTTCTTTTTCTTAACCTGGTTGTATCTCAAACCAGAGTCAAGTTTGAATGCTAAGGATGGTGAAATTCTCATATGTCCTGCTCAAACTAGGAGTTGGGATCTACAAAGTAGACACATAATTGGTCAGGAATATATTTTGCCTTTCCCTTATATCTGCCAAATTTACCACTTACTCAATTTAAAGCATTTAGAAACTATTCATAAGTGCAGTCTCAATAACTTAAAGGTTATTAACGTTAGTAAGATTAAACCTACATCTATAGGTGGAACTATCTCCTTTCAAACTATTCTAGATTCTCCAATCAATATTTTGAGAATGTGGAGAGAACCTATTGCTGAAGTGGATTTAATATTACATACTCCTTACACTGTCGAACTTAGTATTCCAGTTTATCAAAATAAAAGAATCACTGTTATATTCATTGCCCATCCTTTAACAGATAATGAGCACTATTTCTTTATCGATATTTATAGCGATTTGGAATGGCCCAAACCATTAATGCAAATTCTGTTGCACCTTGCTTCTTGTATAACTCTGTTTGAAGATTTGCCTTATTTGCGGAAACTCTCACAGAAGAATATAGGTTCTTTGGTGAGTCGAAACAAGGTTTCAGATCGAGACACAATGTGGCTGTATAACCGATTTGTTGAGCTACACGGTTCAAGTGTTGAAATGCCACAATTAGAGGGTGTAGGGTGTAGGGTGTAGAGAGGATAACTAAACTTTTTTGTGGTGCGGGCTTCTAGCCCGCCACCTGCATAAGTAGAGATGTTGCACTGCAACGTCTCTACAGATGTTAAATGTCAATCAATTTGTCTTATCCCTTGCAGTATTGGAATGTATATTTAATTTTGCATGAGTACTTAGGACGGGCGGGGACGCCCGCACCACAAGATAAGACCCTTATCTTGCTAACAAAGGCGCTGCTGCTAGCAGTGTTTTAGTATAAGGATGTTGTGGATTGGCAAAAATTTGTTTTGTCAGACCGATTTCAACTATTTGACCACCATTCATCACAGCAATTCTATCGCATAAAAATCTAGCTAACCACAAGTCATGAGTGATAAACAAATAAGTTAATTCAAATTCTTCTTTTAAAGATAACATAAGGTCTAAAACTTGCGATTGTACGCTTGCATCTAACATACTTACCGGTTCATCGCAGATAAGCAGCTTAGGACGAGTAATCAAAGCACGGGCGATCGCAACTCTTTGCTGTTGTCCGCCAGATAAATCCGAGGGGTAACGTTGATAGTAAACTTCAGGCGGGTTTAAACCAACTTTCTCCAGCATCCACAACACTTCCCGTTTTGCTTTTTCTCGATCTGCGAGTTGGTGAATCAGCAGTGGGTCAGCTATGCTTTGTCCTACAGTCATTGCTGGGTTCAAGCAAGCATGAGGGTCTTGAAATACCATTTGCATTTGTCGCCTAGAAGCGCGTATCTCTGGGCGTGACAAACTTGTTAAATCCTGTCCCAAAAACTCAACTTTACCAGCTGTCGGACGAATGAGTTGCAGTATTGTCCGCGATAACGTACTCTTACCACAACCTGACTCCCCAACCAAGCCCAAAATTTCTCCCGGATATAATTCTAGGTCGATTCCATCCACTGCTTTGATTGTCTGAGCTTCCCGTCTAAATAATCTCTCTACAAAGTTGGGTTCTAAGGTGTAATGTTGTTTGAGTTCTGTGACACGTAGTATGGGTGATTGAGAATTCGAGATTGAGGACTTAGAAGAATCTTCCCACTCTCCAGTCCCTTCTTCTACTGTCTGAATGTGCAAGGCTGCTTGTAGGAGCGATCGCGTATATTCGTGCTGCGGTTCTCGGAATACAGTTGTCGATAAACCCATTTCTACCATTTTGCCTGCGTACATAATGCCAATGCGATCGCAATACTCTGCAACAAGCGCTAAATCGTGAGAAATCAGCAGAAAAGCCATGTTTTCTTCACCGCACAGCCGTGTCAGCTCTTGCAAAATTTGAGCAGAGACAGTGACATCTAGGCTTGTTGTTGGTTCGTCGGCGACAATCAATTTTGGTTTGAGGAGTAAAGCGAGGGCGATCGCTACTCTTTGTCGCATTCCACCACTAAATTCGTGGGGATACTGACTCCAACGACTAGCTGGAATTTTGACTTTGTCTAGTGTCGCGATTGCGATTTCCTTTGCTTCCCGTATTGACAATTGAGGTGAATGCGCCTTTAAAGTTTCCAAACAGTGATTCCCAATGGTCATCAATGGATCGAGCCGTGTCATGGGATCTTGAAAAATCAAAGCCACTGCCTCTCCACGGAATTTACGCATTTCTTCCGGTGTCATCTCAAACACCGTACGTCCTTGAAAGGTGACCTGTCCCTGAATGCGAGTCGAAGGCGGTAACAATCGCATAGCAGCACGCCCTAAAGTTGATTTACCACACCCAGACTCACCCACCAATCCCATTCTTTCACCTGGTTGCAAGGTAAACGAGACATCATTAACAGCCCAATACTCTTCTTCCCCGCTATGATGAGGGTAAGCAACTCGTAAGTTTTCAATACAAAATAAGGTTTCACTCATAACAGGCATAATTAACTGTATTCTATTCTGTTTTCAGATATTAGCTTCTAAGTTGTAAAATTAGGATACAGTATTACATCAAATACATCAGGGTTGTTATAGAAGTTTGTTGTTCCGCTATGATACTTTTTAAATTGCATATTTCCTTCCAGCTATTAGCCATCAGCAGATCAGCGAACGAAACATATTTTCCGGCGTTTTCTCAGCCTTTCTGGTAAGCTAATTAAAAATTCCTAAGCTGATAGCTGAGGTGCTGATAACTGAACGCTTACCTTTTAATAGACCCTAAGGAGAAACTTTGCCAATTAAAGGTGTAAAATCTGCTACAGATATCGGCGGATATCGATTGAAAATGCAAGCCTTAAAATTAATAGTAATAGACTTTTAATTTTTAATTTGTTATTTGCTAGAGATAAACGGCTTGCCCATCTGGTATTGTTTATTGCAATATGGCATGACAGTAATCAATGAGAGTCTTTAGGCGATCGCCTATGGCATCAAGTCTTCCTTTCGCAGTGGAAGGTTGCCGCGCCCCTTGGAAAAACATAACATCCATTTCCAAAAGACGCAGCTGCTTATTCATTTCTGTTAGGTAAGACTGTAACCTTCCCTCATTGTTTCTGTCTGTGTCCTCGTTAACCAAAGGCACAATCTGTTGCTGAAAAAATTCTTGTAGAGACGCTACGCGTTTCCGCAATTCTGGCACCTCTATATGGGTAACAGCAACATCCGAGTGCAGTTGTTTGAGTACAGTTGCAAATGAGTTATATTTCTCACGAATTAGAGACATGGGGTACTTCTTGCGATACTATTGACGAAAAGAGTATGTTAAAAAACTTTTCTGATAGGCTAAACTTTTCTAAAATCCACAAACCATAACGCCTCAGATGAAATTGGAGGCGGTAATTCCCATTTTACTGCTTTCAAGTTTATGATACTTGACACTCACACTCATTGATTTGCTTTTGACGTTGTTCGGGAATTCCCCCACGCAAATCTATAGTGTGCGTGTCAATCAGAGTATCTATTGACAGCATCAGCGTCAAGATCGTCCAATTATTGGATTTGACCACCAATCACCTAGCCGCGCCTATTCTTTTATGATCAGCACAGTATTAACATCCAGAATTGATATTACCCTTCCAGAATGGCTACAGCATTGTCTCAACGGGTCATTTATGGCAAACGCTGAAGTAGACGATGAGCGAACATATGGGGAGAGAAATTTAATTTCGCGAGCATTTGAATTTGCTTATCAGCTACATCAGGGTCAGTATCGCAAGTCAGGAGAACCATACATCTGTCATCCTGTTGCTGTTGCAGGAATACTGCGCGATTTAGGTGGGAGTGCTGCTATGATAGCAGCTGGATTACTACATGATGTAGTTGAAGATACAGATGTCACAATTGAGGAAATTGAGCAGCGCTTTGGCACAGAAGTGCGACAATTAGTAGAAGGTGTTACCAAGCTTTCTAAGTTTAATTTTAAAAGCAAAACCGAAAGTCAAGCAGAGAACTTTCGTCGAATGTTCCTAGCAATGGCACAAGATATTCGGGTGATTGTGGTGAAATTAGCAGACCGCCTACACAATATGCGGACCTTGGAACACTTACCTGAAGGAAAACGCCGCACCATAGCTTTAGAAACACGAGAAATTTTTGCCCCTCTCGCCAATCGATTAGGAATTTGGCGGATTAAGTGGGAATTAGAAGATTTATCGTTTAAATACCTGGAACCAGAATCTTACCGACAAATTCAGGAATACGTTGCCGAAAAAAGAACAGCAAGAGAAGAAAGATTGGAGAAAGTAGCTAACACTCTACGGAATCGGTTAATAGAAGCAGTTATTGAGTGTGAGGAGATTAACGGTCGTCCAAAGCACCTCTACAGCATATACCAAAAAATGCAACGGCAAAACAAAGAGTTTCACGAAATTTACGATTTGGCAGCGCTACGAATTATAGTGAATACAAATGAGGAATGCTATCGTGCGTTGGCAATTGTTCACGACTCTTTTCGTCCAATTCCCGGTAGGTTTAAAGACTACATTGGTTTGCCAAAGCCCAATCGCTATCAATCACTGCACACAGGTGTCATAGGACCTTGGGGGGGTCCATTAGAAGTACAAATCCGGACTCTGGAAATGCACAGGGTAGCCGAGTATGGGATTGCAGCACATTGGAAGTATAAAGAAACGGGAGGCTCTTACGCAACCCATGTCACCGCAGCCGATGAAAAATTTACTTGGTTGCGTCAGTTGTTAGAATGGCAGCATGATGTCAAGGACGCTCAGGAGTATCTCGACAGCGTTAAGGATAATCTCTTTGAAGATGATGTTTACGTTTTTACTCCCAAAGGCGATGTCGTTGCTTTGAGTCCCGCGTCTACAACAGTCGATTTTGCCTACCGCATTCACACGGAAGTAGGAAACCACTGTGCGGGAGCAAAGGTCAACGGACGGATGGTACCGCTTTCAACTCGTCTGCAAAATGGCGATATTGTAGAAATAGTAACAAACAAAAACGGTCATCCAAGTTTGGATTGGTTGAACTTCGTCCAATCTTCAGCAGCTAAAAACAGAATTAAGCAGTGGTACAAGCGATCGCGTCGGGAAGAAAATATTGCTCGTGGTCGGGATCTCCTAGAAAAGGAAATGGGTAGACCCGGTTTTGAAAACGTGATTAAATCACAACCGATGCAAACTGTAGCAGAGCGATGTAATTATCATTCTGTAGAAGATTTGCTCGCAGCGATCGGTTACGGTGAAGTGACGTTAAACCTCGTGCTGAACCGTTGGCGAGATGTGGTAAAGGCGCAACAACCTCTAGCCGCCGAACCTCCAGACATTACAAAAGAGTTACCGTCAACCGTAAAAACCCTGCGAGATTCAACTCCAACCACCGCACGTAGCAGTGACTCGCCAATCATTGGTGTAGAAGGTTTGGTTCATCACCTGGCTGGGTGTTGTACTCCAATCCCCGGTGAATCAATTATTGGTGTTGTGACCAGAGGTAGGGGAATTTCGATTCACCGTCAAGGATGTTCCAATCTAGAGAATGTGGAATGCGATCGGCTGGTTCCAGTCCATTGGAACCCAAATGCAGAACCGTACGGTCGTAGCGAAACGTACCCGGTTAACATTCAAATTGAAGCCCTAGACCGTGTAGGAGTTCTCAAAGATATTCTTTCACGATTGAGCGACCAGGGGATCAACGTGCGTCATGCTCAAGTGAAAACAGCTAACAGTCAACCCGCATTGATTGACTTGGGGATCGAGATTCGCGACAAACTCCAATTGGAACAAATTTTCGCCCAAATCAAAAAACTCAGCGATATTCTTAATATTCGTCGTCTTGGTCAAGATGATGATTGAACAATTAATCCGTAATTCGCAGTTAAAAGTTATAGCGGATTTCAATCGGGTGAGATACACGTAATTGTAAGGGCGAACGGCTGTTCGCCCCAAAAATCAAACTTCTCCCCACCAGTAAAGTTAGGGACTTGGGTTGTTTATTCTCTTTCTTAATTCAATCTCTAGCTGGTCATCTGTACTAACTACAACACCTGGTTTTGCTCTAATAATTGTGAGGTAGTACTGAAAAGCATCTTCATCATCAGGATGCTGTTTTACATAATTCCTCAATTCAGCTTCAGTTAGTTGTTCATAGTTACTCATCGAATTATTCCTCGCCATTACTTAAAATTTCTACTTGAATTGTTTCGCCTCTAAGCACCTCCGAATTTGTTGCAACCGGTTTTAAGCCCGGTGTATCTGAATCTTCTTTAGCAGTTTTTCGCTTAGCAGCTTGACGTCGTTTTGTCAAACTGAATATCTGCTGGGCATCTGGTGGTTGAGCGGGATCAATTGAGTAATCTAATAAATCTCCTGGCGTAATCAGCTTCTCTAAATCTTGCGCTAGCTCATTGAGAGCATTGCACAACAAATTTAACGCTGTACCGTCTAAGCGTGGCATTGTCTTCGCCTTTCTTAGGGAAGACATGGCGTTAGGACTGATATCGAGCTTCTTGGCTAGGTCTACGCCTTTGATATCGTACCGAGCCATCACTTCTTTGAGTCTCCATCTAATCAATGTCTGAATCATATAAATCGACTCTTTAAATGTACTTTTAGAAATCTTTGGAGATAAATCGTTTCATTGCTTATATTTTTACCTCACAGTATCTAAAGGAATACAAACCATGAAAATTTAGTGATAAAAGCCAAACTTGTAGTATAATTTCCATAAAACAAAAGGCGATCGCCATTCCGCCAAGAAGTGAGCGATCGCCTCAAAACAAAAAGATAAATAAAACTTATGAGCTTTATGATAGCACAAAACCAAGACTTTTCGTTCGACGGATTAAACCAAGCTACCGAAAACATTCTCGCCCATGCCATCTGGCTTGCCGAGCAGAAAGAAATCTTGAGCAAGAGCGAGTACAAGAAAC
>JAWQFQ010000160.1:0-21600 GCA_035967975.1 Scytonema sp. PMC 1070.18 | reverse complement strand
AAATCCCCCTTAAAAAGGGGGACTTTGAGAGTATTTTCCCCCCTTTTTAAGGGGGCTAGGGGGGATTTGGATACAAAGGTAGACTTTACAAACATCCTCTTAGAGATACCGATTTTCTATAGCCTTGCAATTTGCACAACTCCTCAACAGAACGCGATATAAAAATTTACCATGTCTTTTGATTATTCTTTAGATTTTAAGAATATTAATTTCCGTCAACATCCTGAACTCTATCAAGTAGGAAAGGGTGAGCAGGGAGTGCTTTTGGTAGAGCCATATAAATCAGAAATTCTTCCCCACTGGCGGTTTAAAACTCCAGATATTGCTAGAGAGTCCAGCGAAAAAATATACCAAATGTTTCTTGAATATTTGGAACAAGATGATTTCGTCGGTGCAGATATGGCGCGGAAGTTTTTACAGATGGGTTATACCCGCTCTCGTCGCTACGCTAATCATAAAAGTGGTAAAAAGTACAAAACTAATCCTCAGAAAGAAACTTCTCAAGAAGCTCAGATTGAGGCTAGAAAAAATATTTTGCCAAATGAAGTAGACCCGATTAAAGCTGAATCAGCAGCAATATTTAAAGAAAAGTGGATGCTAGCTAAAACGAATCAAAAATATCTTCAATTGTTAGCAAAGTATAGCAATCCTAAATGATTTATAAACATTACCAAATAACATCATGCTTCAAATGCTGCCAAAATATCGTCAGGTAGGGGTTCGTCAGCCCCTTCTCCTGACGGAGACGCTACGCGAACGGGGAAGTCAAAAGTCACGCATTCAAAAGTCAAAATCTGGCGCAATTGTAATCATTCCTGCTGCAGTACCCGGAACTCTGGGTACCAATACTGGTAATGCAGGAACAAGTCGAGCAATCTCTTGACCATCTTTGAGAATAGTAATCTCTTCACCCTTGCTAACCCGCTCTAGCAAATCAACCAGACTGGTGGTGACCACCCTGCGGAAAGTCACGCATTCACGCATTCACGCATTCAAAAAAATAAAAAAGGATACAAGCCCCTAAATTTATTTATGGAGAAATAAAAAACGTATTTCATCGAGTAGGCGCGAGAAATACGGCGTCCTTATTACAAGCCCCTAAATTTATTTATGGGGTTCTTACCTAATATTATATCTGCGACTTTTCAGCCGCACAAAGCACACAGCTTTATTTATACTTTAAGCGGTCAGCACGTCGCGTATCAGCTAAGAGCCAAAAACTTGTAGCTTATAGGTTTTAGCTGAATCGAAAGCTCAGTTTATTCCAGTGCAGAGTATATACTGAAAAAGGCTAGTAGCTGAACTTTTTTCAACCGTTATAAGAGGATGTTTGAAAAGTGATTGGCTGTAATTTCAAGCATTGGTTGATCCCCCCTAGCCCCCCTTAAAAAGGGGGGAAAATCTCTAACGGTCCCTCTTTTTAAGGGGGATTTAGGGGGATGAGAAGTGTTTTGCTACTTTTTAAAACATCCTCTAAGGCTTGACTAATATGGCTTTTAACGGTGACTGAAAAATATAGCTCTAAGCCGTTTTTAGTATAACAACTGCTCTCTAACTACTTACCTCAAGTAGATTGAGCTTGTAGCTCTGGAATAACAGCAACTGCATCAATTTCAAATAACATACCATCAAGTGCAAGTCTGGGAACGGGAATGAGCGTATTTGCTGGAGGTTTATTCCCCCATAGCGCCGCAATCTCAACCCCTAATGGAGGTAACTTATCTTCACTATAATCAACTATAAGTACGGTAGTCTTTGCAACATCCTCTGGACGTGCGCCAACTGCGGCTAATGCAATGCGAAGATTCATAAAAGCCCGCTTGAGTTGCTCCTCAAAGTCATTGGAGACAAGATTACCATTCTCATCTGAACCAAATTGACCAGAAATATAAACTGTTGTTGACTTTGGTGGTGCTACAGCTATATGACTGTAGCCATTGCGGGTTGCGTCATATAATCCTGGTGGATTTATTAACTTTAGTTCTTGTTGCTGTTTAGCAATACCCTTTTGTTGTGAATTCATTATAACAACAGTGGAAAGCCCACTACCTCCAAGCCACATGAGTGCGCGACGGCGTGAAAAATTATGTACGAGTGATTGTACTGCATTGGTAATGGGTCTAGTCATTTTAGTTGCACCTATATAATCAAAGTCAATCTATCTTGCTCCTTAGGTAGTGCAAGATACCAACTAATTACATATCTAATGGATATTTTTTAGATATCCCTCAGTATGGCATAAAGTATTGTTTATGTCATTAGTATGGCTAAGTTGTAGACCAGTAGAGGATGAGTCTTCAGATTGCTAAAATAGCGTAATATGAAGCAAATCATCGACTTTTTGGGCGATATCGCTAATGACTGAACTGTGACTACGAGGTCAATACTACAAAGGATAGGGCGAACCCTCTTTTATCTATAGTCAGTATTTGTTAAAAAAAATACATTTATCAGAGCAAGGTAGAGGGTAAATAGCAGTTATGAGTAGAAGTAAAAAAGTTAACAACGATAGCGTTGTGTACTTCCGCTACATTTTTCCTAGACAAAATCGGACAACCTTGGCATTTTGGGGCGGTTGATTCGTTAAGTATTGAAAAATATTTCTAATCACCGCCCCAAAATGCCCCAAGAACGTGGATTTTACTAGTACGCGTTGTAGAAGGTTGTCCGATTTTGTCCGGGTTCCTCCCAACCCTTGAGACGTTCCGCGCAAGAACAAGACGTCCCAATACGATTCGGATAAGGATTACTCACGCTACCAGAAACCCGGTTTCTTAAAGAAACCGGGTTTCTATTCCAATACGGACGATCCCTTCTTAAAAAAAATTAATAAAAATCTTTGTCAAATCCTTATATAAGTCGTTATTATAGTATTCATAAGAAAAAGTTTTATATTTTTCCAGAACAAAATATATCAGCAACAAAAGTTACAAGAGTAGCACATACTCGTGAGTTTGGCAAGAAGCTCAGGATTGTTAAGTAAAATTGATGACAGCACCAATGATTACCCAATTAAAACAATAACAATTGGGTCAGAAGTCTAGAATTGGCGTTATAATGGTAGCTTATTCTGTCAAGAGGATTTCATTACAAATTCTCCTGTATTAACTTCAGCAGGTACTAAGACCTTGGTCTTTAAGGGGTCGAATTCACTCTCAAAAATTTCTGCTTGAGAACGAACTGGTGCGCTGCTGTCCGTTTTGATTGAGTTGCTCAGGGCTGTCTTCTACTCGCTGCAAAAGTTTTTTGGTCGCAAGCAGGACAAAAAGGAGCAACAAAAGCAAAACTTGCCACGGTGCTAAGAATAAACTCAAAGCTAGGCAAATAACAGCAAATATCCCGACGAAAGAGCCGATCTCGTCATTAGATTTTTTGAAGATGTAACCGCCTAGCAAGCCGGTAAGTAGTGGAATTAAAAAAAACAAAGCCATATTTCCTCACCTCTGAACAAAAAGCAGAAGCGTTATATAAACGTATTTTGCGCTGCTGTCAGTAATCCGTGTATTTAATCTAACAGCTAATTGATTTTTAGCTATAACACTCTGTTCATAACAACAGCACGTACACACAAAATTCCGAATTTGTTTGTTAAACTAGCTTAACACTTTCTGGTTGTGTTGTTAAACCCTTCTGGCGTATTACTTAACAAAATAGTGTTTTCAATTGAAACCCTCGATGCTGAACATTCCTCAATTACTAGCTACTGAACTAGACCTCAAACCCTATCAGGTACAAAACGCACTAGAACTTTTGGCGGAGGGTGCAACAATTCCCTTTATTGCACGTTATCGTAAAGAGCGCACCGGGGAAATGAACGAAGTCCAGTTGCGCCAATTAGCAGATAGGTATTATTACTTAACAGAGTTAGAAGAAAGAAAATCATCAATTTTAAATGCGATCGCACAACAAGGTAAACTCACCGAGGAACTGAAGCACAAAATTGAATCCTGTTTACAAAAAACGGAATTAGAGGATCTGTACCTTCCTTTCCGCCCCAAACGTCGTACCCGCGCTACAGCTGCAAGAGAGAAGGGGCTCGAACCCTTAGCAGAATTTATCAAATCTTTAAATGTCAAAAATGGTTTATCAATATCTTTAGAAACAGAAGCAGCAAAGTATGTTTCTGAAGAAAAAGCGGTCAAAACCCCAGAGGATGCACTAAAAGGAGCGTCGGATATTCTAGCAGAAGAGGTAGCAGAAAAAGCAGAATCAAGAGCCTATGTACGAGAATACTTTCTAGAGGAAGGAGTGTTTGTTTCTCAAATCAAAGATGATTATCCAGAAGGAACAACCAAGTTTGAGATGTACCGCGATTACCGAATGCAAGTCGCAAATATAGCACCTCACAATCTGCTGGCGTTGTGTCGGGGTGAAGCCGAAGGAATACTGAGTTATGAAATTTCCTTTGATGAAGATGTGGTACTTTCTTATCTAGAGTCAAGAGAAATTAAAACAAAAGTGCGTGCAATTCGCGACTTTTATCAAGCCATGTTAAAGGACGCCTTCAACCGCTTGATGAAAAATTCCTTGACGAGTGAAGTTATAGCTGAGAAGAAGACCTATGCAGATATAGAGTCTATCCAGACCTTTGAAGCCAATCTGCGAGAGCTGTTGCTGTCTGCGCCTGCGGGAATGAAACCAACACTGGCGGTAGATCCAGGTTTTCGGACGGGTTGTAAAGTCGCTGTTCTCGACCAAACAGGGCAATATTTAGAATACCAGGCGGTATTTCCACATCAAGCAGCTGAACAACGCCGACAAGCAGCAAAAACGCTGAAAAATTTGATGGAGAAGTATAAAATTGAATTAATCGCCATAGGTAACGGTACCGCTTCTCGCGAAACAGATGATTTTGTTGCGGAAGTGCTGCAGACAATGGATAGAAAACCCATTAAAGTGATAGTAAATGAGTCCGGCGCGTCTGTCTACTCTGCCAGTAAAGTTGCTCTCGAAGAGTTCCCAGATTTAGATGTTACCGTTCGCGGTGCTATTAGTATCGGTCGCCGCTTGCAAGATCCCCTTGCAGAACTCGTGAAAATTGACCCAAAATCTATTGGTGTGGGACAGTACCAGCATGATGTAGACCAGAAGTTGTTGAAGAAGAAACTGGATGAAACGGTAGAAAGCTGTGTGAATTATGTCGGTGTAGATTTGAATACCGCCTCGAAAGAACTCCTGACGTTTGTCTCTGGTATTACTTCCAGCGTTGCCAACAATATTGTCGCCTATCGCAACCAAAACGGTGCCTTTAAAAATCGTCGGGAGTTACTGAAAGTTCCAAAGTTGGGTCCAAAGGCGTTTGAACAAGCAGCCGGATTCTTACGGATTCGGGGTGGTAGTAACCCCTTGGATAATACCGCCGTACATCCAGAGAGTTATTCTGTAGTCGAGGCGATCGCATCCGATCTCAAGGTACAGTTAACTCAAATCACCGCCATTGGTGAAAGGTTGAAAAAAACTGACTTAAAGAAATACGTGACGGATAATGTAGGCGAACCAACACTCAAGGACATCCTCAGCGAATTGGAAAAACCGGGACGAGACCCACGAGCTGAATTTAAGTACGCCACCTTTAAAGAGGGAATCAAGGAAATTTCTGACTTGAAGGTTGGTATGGAACTAGAGGGGATCGTGACTAATGTCGCCAATTTTGGTGCATTTGTGGATATCGGAGTCCATCAGGATGGGTTAGTACATATCTCTCAGCTTGCTGACAGGTTTGTAGACGATCCCAAGAAAATTGTCAAAGTGGGACAAGTGGTTAAGGTTAAGGTATTGGAAGTGAATGAGAAATTGAGGCGAATTAGTTTATCGATGAAAGCACTTAACCAGTAAAGTGGACAGTTGATGATTTACTGTTAAATTTACAAATCTTCTAATTTTTGAGATTTATTTCATCTCGTAAGAAGGGCTTTCTACTCATAAGGTAATATAAAGCACAATAAGGTTGGTGTTAACAATATCTCATCCTTGAAGATCCCCCCAACCCCCCTTAGAAAGGGGAGCTTTATTCCCCCCTTTTGAAGCAGGGCTAGGGGCGGTCAAGTCTTATCAGCAACCGTATTGGCGTGAAGCACACCAAACCCGGTAACTTCTGCGAAGGGTTTCTTTTGTTAACACACAAAAAAGGCTCTTTAATGTAGACTGACAAGTATTGGAATTTGTAAGCTTTTTTGCTTAAATTTTGTAAAATTTCTAATTTCTAAATATTTTGAGCCTAACGGTATAAGAGAAATCTGCCTTACTAGAGAGGTAAAAGAATAATACATCATCAATGATAGTAAAAGAAGTTTAAAACAACTTTTTCTGTTTTTAAGGTAAAGATTATGGTGGGTCCACTTTTTACAGCTTTAGTGACAGCATTAAGCTTGCTAATTGTTGACTTAGTTGTTCCTGGCGTCAACATTGCTAATTTCCCATCTGCTTTAATAGCAGCTTTGGCTATTGGTCTTGTTAACGGTTCAGTTAAGCCTATTGTATCAGCTCTTTCTCTGCCGTTAACTTTTGTTACATTTGGAGCGTTTTCACTAGTCGTTAATGGTATCTGTTTTGCGTTAGCAGCATTTTTAGTTCCTGGATTCAGTGTTCATGGAATCCTTGCTTTCCTTCTCGGTCCCGTGGTCTTGTCTTTATCTGGTACTTTCCTGAACAAGTACTTTGCGGAAAAGAACCTTTTGGAGGGAAGCAAGGACGTTAACAATCAAGGTGAATTACCTTCTAGCTAAGTTTCAGTATTAACCTGTAGAGATGATATTGTCTCGTCTCTACTTACATCGAATCAGGTTAATTCCCCAGATGGAGTTCTTAACTCCATAAAAATGTGAAAATAGAAGAGAAACAAAGTTTGAAAAACATAGCAGGAAAAATATGAAATTACTTCGTCTTCTTTTGGGTTTACTTGTGCCTCCTTTAGGCGTTTTTCTAACTGTTGGATTAGGTCCAACTTTATTGATAAATGTTTTGCTAACTTTATTAGGTTGGCTTCCCGGTAGTATTCATGCTGTTTGGGTTATTGCTAAATATGAAGACAACGTGAATAGAGAGGGAGAAATATATTAATCTCTGGAGCCAAAAGTAGAAACCCGGTTTCTTAAAGAAACCGGGTTTCCGTTAAGGGGTTCCAAATAAAAAAGTCTTCAAAAATTTCTTGTATTTCTTGTAGTTCTTATATTTCTTGTGGTACGGGCGTCCTCGCCCGTGAACAAACAAAAGTAGGGCTGTTTCATTCGCTCAGATCGGGATTTTATCAAGAGTATCAGCCAGAAATTTTCCTGAGTCGGTCATCGAAAAATTACTATCACGAGGTTCATGGGAAAATAAAATTTTCAACTACCTGATTTTTTTGATTGATACGCTTGTAAATTAAGCTCTTTTAGGGAAGGAAACAGCAATACGAACAAAGGCGGGCGAGACGCCCGCACCACAAGATGTTTACTTACGTACTATTTCCTTATCTTTGACAGCATCTTTATCTTTGAATTTGTCAGCTGCTGCTAACAGTAAATCTCTCAAGATTTGTCTGAGTTGACGTTCTTTTCTAGCTAACGCAGTTCCTGCTTCACCTAATTTTTGGTCAAATTGGGAATGCTTTTCTTGTACCTGTGTTACTACGGCTTCTGCTTGTGGACGACCTTCACGCTCAAACCACTGTTTAGCATCGTCTAAATACCCTTGTACTTCCTCAGAGCGTCCACCATAGCGAGCGGCGAGGTTAGCTTTTACGATAGAAAGTTGTGCTTGCAACTGTGCATAACGTTTCTTTAATAAAGCAACTTCTTCGCTATCTTTAATACTATTAATTGCAGAGTCTACCGCCGTCTTGACATCAGCAGATTTATCGGTGTTTGTCTGTTGAATCTCTGTTAAGATACCATCAACTTCCTGCTGAATTTTTTCTTCTTCTTCGTCTACCTGTGCTTGGAGTAGCTTAACTTCGGATTGAGTTTTAGCAATAGCTTCATGTCTTTTGCTATTAATTGCTTCTACTGCTCCCTCAATTGAGGCTGTGATATCTTCTTTCAGGTCACTACCTCTTTCTTGTAAATTTTCTACAACAGCGGATATAGCGTCCTTAACAATACTACGAAGATCGCTAGAACCTTCTTTAAACTCAGTCACCACCTGAGAAACAGCAGATTTTACAATTTCTCGGATGCGATCGGTTCTTAATTGTCCGGTTTGTTTTGCTTGTTGAAGGTCAGATTGAATTTGTTCTTTGATATTACTAGGCATCTTTTACTACCAATGGAAATTTAACTACTAATTGAGATTAAAAATTAAGGTGTTGTAAACTTTGAAATTAATATCCTGCTAATAGCCAATACAATTAACCATCAGCGATTAGTAACCAAAACCACATTACGCTCTTTGCTACTAAGTTATATAAAGTCATCAACACCAAAATTTATAAGGTCATGAAACCACATTGATATTGTGACGCAATATTTTCGATGCAGGTACATCCTTTAGATAGAAAAAACTAGTTAGCCAAAGAAAAAGCAGCAGCTATCCTCCATAAACACACCGAGTCTGAGACTGAAACTACTCCCGTCACGCTATAAGATTACCGCTGTTTTTTCTCTTTCTTTGCGCCCTTTGCGTCTTTGCGGTTCATTTCAATAGGTAATCTTTGGGCGGAAAGGGAGTAAACTGAGGGCGAGCATAATTTTCGCCGCAGGTGTTTTTCCAGAGCGATGATAGGTTTTTGAAGAATGATTTAGGATTACTAATAAAAACGTATCCAAAACTCTCTTGTGGTACGTCTGTCTCAGACGTCAAGCAGCGAAGCGCTGCAATTCGTAATTCGTAATTATTCAGTCACTGTAGCATCTCGCCCGTCAGTCGTAGGACGGGCGAACCGAGCACTATTGGAACGACTCCAACAACTAGAAACTTCTTGCACAAATTTATCCTCGATTTTGTGCTGCAGTAGTATTCTATGTTAACTCTTTCTGTCGTTGATAACGTTCTTTAAAGATTCGTTGCTGTTTATTGTGGTCCACAATAGGGTCGGGATAGTCAACAGCACGGCGTTCTAAAGGTGATATTTTACCAGTCACCAGATATTCTGTATCCATAGACCTTAATTCAGGAACCCATTGACGGATATATTCGCCCTCTGCGTCAAACTTTTGTGATTGACTAGCTGGGTTGAAAATTCGTACGGGTTTGGGGTCCATTCCGCTAGATGCACTCCATTGCCAACCTCCATTATTGGCAGATAAGTCACCATCAATTAATCTTTGCATGAAGTATTTTTCTCCCATTTTGGGATTAATAAGCAAGTCTTTGGTCAGAAAACTGGCGACAATCATCCGACACCGATTGTGCATCCATCCCAATTCATTCAACTGGCGCATTGCTGCATCAACGATGGGATAACCAGTTTTCCCCTCGCACCATGCTTGAAAATGGTCTTCGTTATTTTCCCAAGGGAAGTTTTTGAAAGGTTCACGAAAAGCACCTTCGGCAAGTTTTGGAAAATTATACATCGCATGTTGATAAAATTCTCGCCATGCGAGTTCCTGTTGCCATGTACGGATACTGGCGTGTGTTTCTTCGCTACGACTATTTTCTAACACGTTCTCTGTAGCCTGCCAAACCGTGCGAATACCGATCGCACCAAACTTTAAAGCTGCACTCAACCGCGATGTCCCATCAACAAATGGAAAATTCCGCTGTTCTTGATATTCATAAATAGCGCGGGAGCAAAATTCCTCTAACCGTTCAAGGGCGACTGCTTCTCCTGGCTCAATAATCAACTCCCCATCCCAGTGAAAACCTAAATCTTTCGCTGTGGGTAATGCGATCGCACCTGCTTGCTTGGCTTTTTCTTTTTCAGCTTCTGTCAATCCGATGAGCGATTGACCATCCAACGTCTCTACTGGCGATGCTTTTGGTTTACCAATCCAATTCTTCCAAAACGGGGTATAAACGGTGTAGGGACTGTTGGTACCACTGCGAATTTCTTCCGGTGCGTGTAAAATCTGATCCCAGTTGTTCTCAAGAAACTCTATACCTTTTTCTTTAAGGGCTTCTATAGTTGTGCGATCGCGTTCTTGAGAATAAGGTTCTACATCCCAATTCCAGAATACAGCTTTAGCACTGAGAGCCAAGGCTAATGTGGGAATCGCTTGAGTCGGATTAGCTTGAAGGATTAACAATTGACTACCAGCTTGAGCATACTGTTCTTGGAGTAACTGCAAGCAACCAATCATGTAACTCACTCTTACTGACGCAACGTCATCTCGTTCTAGAATATTTGGGTCGAGACAAAAAACACCTACTACCTTGGGACTTTTTTGCCGTGCAGCACTGAGCCCTGTATTATCAGAAATACGTAAATCGCGACGGTGCCAAAACAGAATTAAATCAGACATTCCATACCTTAAACAGTTCACTTGTACTAGTCTAGAGTCAATTGGTGCTCATTAGCATCATGAATGAAATATTCACCTTTCCCCAGAGACTCCACTATCCTGAAAGCGCATTGTTAATTTTTATCACTTTTAAAAAAGTAACACATTTTTTGTAGCTAAGGAGTTGTGTTATTATATTTGGACTGTGAATGTCATTCAAAACCTCTAGCTAAGTTGACTCACCAGTCAACTACATTCCATCACTGCACCTGTGTAAAACAAAAAATAGAAGATTGGCGATCGCTACATATATTTCTAGATTAAACGTACTTAAAAAAAATTTATGGATTGAAAAGAAAAAATCAAACTTTCAATAAGTTTTTATAAGTATTTCAATCTTAAGAAACCTACTACTCATTGATATATTAAAGATGCTACCCTACGGAGTAGAATAAAAAATTTTGTGTTTAAAAAAGTAATACCAAAATCTCCATAAAGAAAAGATACAATTTACACCACAAGGATTAAAGCTATGAGTCCCTTAGAAGGAGAAAGCAATAACAGTCAATCAGGATTAGAGATAACGGGGTCTAATCAAAATCTAAATAAAACTTTAAGTAGTACAGATATTGGAGAAAACAACAGTTTAGCCAAAGTTCGAGATATTCTGGTTGGTAATCAAATGCGGGAGGTGGAAAAAAGGTTTACTCGTTTAGAAGAACGTTTGGCTAGAGAATGTGCTGACCTTCGGGAAGAAACAAGAAAACGATTGGATTTTTTAGAAACATACATTAAACAAGAGGTTGAATCTCTAGCAGAAAGGATAAAGAACGAACAAGTAGAACGTAGTGAATCCTTAAAAAGGCTAGAGGAAGACAACAGAAATATGAATGTATCTTTAGAAAAAAGAATGGCTCAGTTGGAAGGACAAGCTACGAATAATCAACGGGAATTGCGAGAACAGATTCTGAACCAATCTAAAAATTTACAGGATGATATTCGGCAAAAATATGACGAAATCTTGGCTATATTACAAAGAGAATTTCAAGAGTTACAGGTGGAAAAAGCTGACCGTGCTAGCCTTGCATCTCTCTTTTCAGAATTAGCTATTCGTTTGAATTCCCAATCATAATATTTTTGAGAATGAACAGTTAGCAGTCATTTTGAAAAGCTAATAACTAATCCTTGATTCATCCCTCATGTCTAATAATTATTTTCAAAGAGAAAAATCAAAAAACATTTCCAATAGCGATCGCAGACAAAGCAGTGATGAACTCAGCGAGCTACGTCGTTTACTTTTTGGTGTAGAAAAAACTGAACTAGATAAATTATATGAGCGCTTAAACAATCCCAGGATAACAGCAGAAGATGTGAGTGGTATACTTCCAGATGCAACTAAATTGCGATCGCTGCAAGATCATACCTTGGGTGATGCGATGGTTACCACAGTGGAACACGCCATACAAGCTTCTGTTAAGAAAGATGAAAATGTTCTCGCAACCGCTATTTTTCCCATCGTAGGACCCGCAACACGTAAAGCTGTGACTTCCGCACTCCAAGAAATGATGCAATCCTTGGATAGGACACTAGAATACAGCGTGTCTCCAAAAAGCGTGAGATGGAGGTTAGAAGCTAGACAAACTGGAAAAACATTTGCTGAAATTGTGCTGCTTCGGACATTGATTTACCGGGTAGAACAGGTTTTTCTCATTCATAAGAAAAACGGATTGTTGTTGCAACACATAGTAGCACCACTGGTAACCATTCAAGACCCAGATTTAGTAGCAGCTATGTTAACAGCCATCCAAGATTTTGTGAGAGATTCTTTCCACACTCAAAACAAAGATGGACTTCAGAGTTTACAATTTGGGGATTTGGTGATTTGGATTGAAGAAGGACCGCAAGCAGTACTAGCAAGTATCATTAGAGGAACCGCTCCTCAAGAATTAAGATTAGTTTTTCAAGAAGCAATAGAAAAAATTCATCAAAAATTTAACCAAGAACTCATTTCCTTTGAAGGAGAGACAGAACCATTAGCAGGAAGCAAAACTGACCTCGAATCTTGTTTGCGATCGCAGCAAAAATCCAAACAAAAAAGTAATTATACTTATGCACTAGTCTTCTTAAGTCTAATTGCTTCTACAATCGGACTTTGGAGCTTTTTTTCAATCCGGGAGCGAATTCGTTGGAATACCTATTTGAAAAAACTAGACTCCCAACCCGGAATTATTGTTGTTAAAGCAGAACAGCAATATGGTAAGTATTTTATTTCTGGTATGCGCGATCCCCTGGCTGTAGATCCCAATGAGCTTTTGCAACAAACCAATCTAAATCCTGAAGAAATCCGCAGCCAATGGGAAAATTTTATTTCATTGGAACCACAATTAATTTCTAAAAGAGCAACACAATTGCTGAAAGCTCCAAAAACTGTTTCATTCAAAGTAGATGCAAACGGTATTCTTCATGCTAGCGGTTCTGCTCCTCATGAGTGGATTGTCAAAGCACGGAAATTATGGAATTTTATACCTGGAATTATAAAATACCAAGATAATAATCTCATTGACAATACACTTAGTCTAATTGAAACCTATAAGAAGCAGATTGAGCAGGAAAGACTTTTCTTCTTTGAAGGAACTACAGAGTTGCTACCTGAAGAGGAAAAAAAAATCCAGGGTCTGCAAATAAAGATAAAAAAAATGTTATATGCGACTAAATCCGTAGGGATGAAAGTGCAAATTCAAATCTTAGGACATACAGATAATAGTGGAACAGATAATAGAAACATAATTCTCAGCCAAAATCGTGCAAATAAAATTTTATCTTATTTATCTTCACAAGGAATAGACATAAGTTCTTTAAGCGCGATTGGTGTCAGTTCCAGTCAACCATTAAGACTTGAGTTATCTGAAAAGGAAAGAAAATATAATCGTGGCGTATCCTTTGAGGTAGTATTAACTGATAGTTATAAGTAAATAAGACTGCTATGTATGCTCCAGAAAAAAATTTGTATGGTAGGCGCATTTGCTACTGGTAAAACGAGTCTAGTCTCGCAATTTGTCTTCAGTATTTTCTCAGAAAAATATCAAACGACAGTAGGTGTAAAAATTGATAAAAAAACATTAAATATTGGAGGTCAAGAGCTAAATTTGATACTTTGGGATCTTTATGGAGAAGACGAATTTCTAAAAGTAAGAATGTCGTATTTACGAGGTTCTGCAGGTTATTTATTAGTTGTAGATGGGACTAGACATAGTACTTTGGAAAAAGCGTTTAGTTTAAAACAAAGAGTCGAAGACACAATGGGACAAATCCCTTTTATTCTAGTTATCAATAAATATGATTTAGTAGATGAATGGGAAATAGAAGATTCGGAAATAGAAGAACTTACTGGTAGAGGTTGGAATGTGACGACAACCAGTGCAAAAACTGGTTTAAATGTAGAAGAAACGTTTCAAGCTCTTGCATCACAAATATTAGAAATATGACGTTTTTATCCCTAAAAGAAAATGAATGCAAGTATTACAGTAGACCTATTTTCTGCCTTAAATATTTTAATATTAGAACGTTTAGAATCTAATTCCTTTAAAACTCTCGGTAAAATTCCCAATTGGTTTAGCTACTTTTATCAAAAAGATGCTATATCAAAAAGAGAAATTTTCGTACCTCAAGAAATCTTCACCTTCTTAGAACCTTTTTTATTTGATGCAGAAGAACTGTGGCGAACTCTCGACACAAAATGTATCAAATCCGGTCTTTGGTATCAGACTGATTCCTCTGGGAGAGAGTACCATCTTGAAGCCTCTGCTCTAAACATTAAAGATAAGAAAATTCTATTGATAGAATTAAAAGAAGAGTTTTATGAAGAAAAACAACATATTGTCCAAAAAGGTCGTGAAAGCAAATTAAATTATCAAAAAACTTTGAAAGAAATTCAAAAAAAAGAGATATTATTCCATTGTATTATACATGATATATCCGGACAATTAAGTGGTATTAACTGCTGTTTGGCTTTATTAGAGTTTGAAAATCTGACCCCAAAAGGAAAAGAGCGTTTAGAAATTGGGAAGAAACAGTCTATCAAGCAAGAAATGCTGATTCGAGAAGTATTAGATGCTTTTTCTGCTGAAATGCAGTCTTTAGAATCCTTTACAACCGAAACAGACACTGCACCAGATATATTGGTATCTGCACGAGAAGTTCTTCAGCTATTAAACCCTATGTTTACCCTCAATAAAATGCAGCTACAGCTTTCTGCTGATATTGATTTAGACGCAGACTGGCGAGTCGTTGGAAATAAATCGCGCTTAGATAGAGTGATTACAAATTTAACCGAAAATGCTTTTCGTCACAGTCCTTCAGAATCTACCGTGACAATTGATTTACACCAGGATGGAGATTACATTTTATTCACAATAGACGATGAAGGTTCTGGTGTATCTCCAGAAAATATAAACAGTTTATTTAGAAAATTTTCTCAAGGTAAAACAAAAACAGGTAGGATTGGTATTGGTCTTTATTTTTGCCGTATTACAATTGAACGCTGGGGCGGAACAATTGGTTATTCCCCCCGTCCCGAAGGTGGTTCCCGCTTTTGGTTTCGCTTACCAAAACCAAGTATGGGATGTTAATGGTTAGTGGTTAGTAGTTAGTGATTAGTTGTTCTACTAACTACTATCTACTAACTACTAACAAATGACTAGTAACCAACGATGTGTAAAACATCACGCAGGACACTAAATCCAGCCAAGTCCCACAGTAGGTAAGCCAGAAAACCAATCATCGCCAAGCGTCCATTCCACAGTTCCGCTTGAGGATTAAACCCAAAAATGAAGGCGTTGCGGTCAATCCCGTTGTAAGCTGGTGCAACAGGTGGTAAATCGGTAGTAGGGCGTTTTTCTTGTGATTGCATTGTTTTTTCCTCCAATTATGTTCATTGCTAATTGTTAGTTGTTAGTTGTTATTTGTTCTACTAACTACTAACTACTAACTACTAACTAATAACCAACGATGTGTAAGACATCACGTAGGACGCTGAATCCAGCCAAGTCCCACAGTAGGTAAGCCAGAAAACCAATCATTGCTAAGCGTCCATTCCACAATTCTGCTTGGGGGTTGAATCCAGACATGAACGCATTGCGGTCAATACCGTTGTAAGCTTGTGCAACAGGTGGTAAATCGGTAGTAGGGCGTTTTTCTTGTGATTGCATTGTTTTTCCTCCAATTATGTTCATTATTAGTTGTTAGTTGTTAGTTGTTCTTTGTTATTTGTTCTACTAACTGCTAACTAATAACCAACGATGTGTAAGATATCTCTTAGGACGCTGAATCCAGCCAAGTCCCATAGTAGGTAAGCTAGAAAACCAATCATTGCTAAGCGTCCATTCCACAATTCTGCTTGGGGAGTCCAGCCAAACAGAAACGCATTGCGATCCTTACCGTTGTATTCCGTAGTTATAGTCGGTAAATCAGTTCTAGAGCGGCTTTCCATTTTTTTCCCCGTTCTATTTGTTTCACTGTTCTCAATGTAGCTATTTAAAACTGTGTTAGTTTCCACCAATGGGAACAAACTGTGAGCATCTCTCTCGGACGATTATCATAACCAGAATCTCTTAAATAAATCCACCTAGAGAGAGTGCAAAAAACAGTCATTGTAAATAAATGTAACAAACATAACAGATCCTATGGATGTCACATCAATTTTCTTTATCTAATGTCTAATATCAGGAATCATGAAAACCCTTGTGATACAAGGGAAACAGGGGTTTTAGCTTAATCAATAGATGAAGTGCGATCGCCTATAAATTCCTATTATTTAGAAACTCAAATCTCAGGAGAAAAGTAACGATATATAGATAAAAAGATAAAAAAGAAAATAAACACTTCACTTGAAAATTTGAGCTTCCGTCTGTGCTTGTTTTTGCGAGGGATTCAGTTAAGTAGAAAAACTTCTATCTCACGCTGTAGGAGTTTTCAAACTTTGGAGAGATGCCTAAAACCCCTAAATTCCTGGATTCTGAGCATAATGAGTTGAGTATTAGAACATACAGAATTAATTCTCACCATTATTTTAATCTCCCATCGATTAAGCTATACGAGGAAGGACATAGTAGGATGTTTCATAGCACGCACGTAGCATTGGCACTATACAGGTCGCCCTTTTGGGTGGCTCAAGCGCCAGTTTTAGTAGATAGACCGGAAGTCGCATTTGCAGGACCGCGCTTTTTTTTCGTATTACTCGCGGGAGTCATCCTGGCTTTTGCGCTGCAATTAGTTTTAACAAATCTCTCGGTTGCAGCTGGTATTTCCTACATAGGACATTCATCTAACTCTCATTCAAACGGTGACAGTCATAGAGAAACCACAAGTGTAGGCGGCACAATTCGCAAGATTAGCACAGCCGTAGGGATGTGGACTGTATTTTCTGTGACTATTTCCCTTGCGATCGCTTGTTTTCTAGCCGTAGAGCTGAGTCTTTTGGTATTATCTCCGTGGCTGGGAGCAATTCTAGGGTTAGTCATCTGGGGAGCGTTCTTTATAATCTTGTTTTGGGTTAGTTCAAGCACAGTGGGTTCCTTTGTTGGCTCATTAGTTAACGCAGCAACTTCCGGATTACAAGCAATTATGGGGACTGCGACTGCTGCTATTGGCGCGAAAGCAACCAGTCAGCAAGTTGTATCAACAGCTGAAGCCGCAGCTGCAGCTGTACGTCGGGAACTAGGGAGCGCTATTGACCCTGGCTCTATCCGGGATAAGGTAGAAGATTATTTGGATATGCTGCGTCCGCCAGAATTGGATTTGTCAAGTGTTCGGCGTGAGTTTACAGATTTACTCACAGACCCCAAATTTTTAGCAGCTGCGGGAGGTACAACAGCAGGTGGTGCAGCTCTTAGCAATATAGACCGTCAAAAATTTGTCGAGCTAGTGAGCAGTCGCACCGACCTCTCGAAACGAGATATTAACCGCATTGCTGACACTTTGTATGGAGTTTGGAAGCAGGTCGTTGGTCAGCAACAACCCATACAAGACCGCTTGGGCGATTTGATGAACTATCTTAAATCGCTTCCACCGGGACAAACCAGAACAGATGAGCTCAATGCTAAATTGGATCGGTTAATAGAAGAAGTACGTTCTACAAAAGATTCTAGTCAAAAAGCTACTGACCAAACAGCTCCCGGTCCAGCACAGCGAACCCTTCAACAAGCAATCACTGCGCTGACTGGTATTGTGATGGGAAGGGCGGATTTATCAGATTTAGATGTAGCAAAAATCTTAGATGCTCTCACTAGTGCTAGAGATAAAGTTACCGAACAAGCAGATAAGTTGGGGCTTCCTGCGGCGAAACAACCTTATAGCCCAGTTCGTGCTGATGTAGAAAACTACTTGCTGAACACTTATACTTGGCAGTTAAGTTCAGACAGAATTGCTCAAGAATTCCGTGATGTCATCTACGATCCAAGCGCTGACCCCGGAACGGTGCGGCGTGAGTTAGAGCAAATTTCTCGAATTGACTTTGTTAATATATTACAACAAAGAGGTCTACTGACTCAAGCGGAAATTCAGCGTATAGCCGATAGGTTGGAACAAGTTCGCCAGGAGGTTCTTCTGACAGCGATCGCAGAAGAGGAAAGAGAGACAGTACAAGACTTGCAACGCCGAGTTGAAAGCTATCTACTCGTTACCCCAAAATCAGAGTTGACGCCTGAAGGTATTCATCAGAATTTCAAGCCACTGTTAGAAGACCAAGAGGCGGATTACGACACCCTCTCTCGACGACTCGCACAATTTGACCGCCAAGAAATGCGGGAAACACTGTTAGAGCGGAATGATATTCACCCAGAGGAAGCAGACGCAATTCTCGACCAGTTGGAAAAACAACGGGAGCAAGTTTTAGTTGAATCCAAAGGAGTTGGAGAACAAGCAAGATATCAAGCTGAAACGCTATGGTTGAATTTAAAATCTTATTTGCGTAACACTGGCAAAGAAGAACTGAATCCTGATGCTATCCGTTCTGAACTCAGAACCCTTTTAAATGACCCGCAAGCAGGTGGTGCAGCAATTAGAGCACGCGTATCTCGTTTTGACCGCGATACCTTAGTAAAATTACTGAGCCAGCGTCAAGACTTGAGCGAAGACGAAGTCAATCAAATCCTTAACAATGTTGAGCAAAATTGGCATAGTGTTCGTCATGCACCACAGGTTGCAATAGAAAAAGCTAAGGAGCAATACGATTCTGTAAAAACGACTATTGCAGATTATCTACGCAATACTGGAAAAGAAGAACTCAATCCCGAAGGTATACAACGGGATTTAAATAGATTGTTCCAAAATCCACAAGAAGGTGCGATCGCACTACGCCACCGTTTGTCACAAGTTGATAGAGACACCTTGGTACAATTGCTCAGTCAACGCCAAGACTTGAGCCAAGAGCAAGTCAACCAAGTCATTGATTCGATACAAACGACTATTCATGACATAGTACGTGCGCCCCGTCGTCTTGCTACCCGAACTCAGCAAAGAGTGCAAAATTTCCAAACTTACCTAGAAGAGTACCTGCGCCTAACAGGTAAGGAAGAACTTAATCCTGAAGCTATCAAGCGCGATCTGTATCTGTTACTAAACGATCCGCAAGTGGGGCTAGAAAGTTTCAACGAACGTCTCTCTAAGTTTGACCGTTCTACTGTCATCGCCCTGCTGAAACTCCGCGAAGATATGAGTGATGACGAAGCTGCGCGAATTGCGGATACTGTGATATCAGTACGCGAGCAGTTTGTGGAACAAGTGCGGAGTATTCAACGGAGTATCCAAGACGCTATTGAGGCGATTTTTGCCCGCATCCGCTACTATCTTAACTCCTTAGAACGTCCGGAACTTAACTATGATGGCATTAAGCGGGATGTTCGCACGTTGTTTGATGACCCACAAGCAGGTTTTGAAGCCTTACGCGATCGCCTGTCTTCATTCAACCGCGACACCCTAGTTGCAATTATGAGTTCTCGTGAAGATATCTCTGAAGAAGACGCTAACCGTATCATTGACCAAGTCGAAAATGCGCGAAACACTGTCTTGCAAAGGGCGGAACGCATACAGCAAGAAGCACAACGCCGATTGGAAGAAGTGAAGCGTCGAGCACAACGCGAAGCAGAAGAAGCTCGTAAAGCAGCAGCATCAGCCGCTTGGTGGTTGTTTACTACGGCGATCGTTTCTGCGTTGTTTTCCGCAATTGCAGGAGCCGTTGCTGTAGCTTTGATATAGCTTAAATATTGTCTTCACTTACCTATTTTAGCCTCTCTTGGGAGAGGCTTTTTTTATTTCCAGGGTAAAAAGTCAGACAATATCTCTTATCGCGATCGCAGCGCCAAAGAGGAATATGTCATTGTGAAAAATTCTTAACTTTTTACAGCTTTGGTGGAAACCAAGGACTATTCATAAACTGCTAACAGAGGATAAAATTCCTGAAATTGTATTTATTTAATCCAAAATGGGAGGCGATCGTTATCACGAATTTTCTGGAACAATATAAATAAATAATTTGCAGGATTGTTGGCTAAAAGACAACAATGCAAGTTTGAATCCATTAATTGGAACCCAGGGAGATACCTAAGTTATGGCTACTTTGCTTTTAAACAATTCGCTCGAAAGCATTGATTTACCCTTAAGTATAAAACCGCTGCCGAGCCGTTTGTTGGATAAATTGTATAACAGTTTCACAATTCGTTTGTTTCCTGAAAAAACTCAAGCAGCAAGAACTTCAGTAACATGGTCCGATCTCAATGCTAGCAGCAGTATTTCTGAGTTTGTCAGTGCTGTTCAATTATGGGACAGTGATTCTGTCTACACGAGGGGATTTGCTGGCTCCTCCTCAGATGGTACAAGCATGACAAGACAATTTTTGGTTGGTAATTCTGATGATAATATCTTGGAAGGGGGTAGCGGTCAGGATGTGCTAATTGGTCGATTTGGGAATGATACTCTCACCGGCGAAGCTGGAGCAGACAGTTTTGTTTTTCTATCTTCCCAGGATGGAGTTGACACTATCACCGATTTTGACGTCCTTAAGGACAATATCGTCGTGTCTGCTTCAGGCTTTGCTGGACTCACAGCACCTCCAGTAGGTCAAGAAGTCTTACTAACTCCAGAGCAGTTTAGCTTGGGTAGCAGTACCACTACCAGTAACGCTGGCTTTACATACAACCCGACTAACGGAATTCTAGCTTACGACTCAGATGGTATAGGTTCTCAAACCCAAATCGCAATTGCACAACTATCATCTAATTTAGATTTCACTTACCAAAACATCCAGGTAGTAGCGTAAGGGAGTTCCAAGAAATATGGCGGTTCTCGGTTGGGTGTAATACACGTTGGAGGACTCTCAACCGTACCTGCGGATTTTCCCCGATTACGTCCCTACATTAAACATAGACGTGAAAAAGATGTAGGGACGCAACGACCAAATCGATTATCTTCACTTACCTATTTTAGCCTCTCTTGGGAGAGGCTTTTTTTATTTACAGGGGAAAAGATTTCACCTATGGGAGTAAAGCTTTATCCCCTCTGTTATTGTGATATAATAATGTATGATTTTATCAAATATTGAATTGATATGCATCAAGTCGATATATCTCAAGCTACAAGTTCTCCAGACAGTTTGTTTCAAACAGCGCTCTTATATGACGAAGTTGTAATTACTCAAAACAATAAGCCAATTTTAAAAATAGTTCGTTTAAATCAACCAAAAAAACGACGTCAAAGTGGAAGTGCTAAAGGACTGATTTGGATGTCTGATGATTTTGACGCACCTCTAGAAGAACTTCGTGAGTATATGGAATGAGATTCCTTATTGATACTCACACATTTTTGTGGTTTATTCATGATAGCCCACAGTTAAGTGCAAACGCCAAGAATTTGTTGGAATCGGATAATGACCTATGGGTAAGTATTGTCAGTCTATGGGAGATAGCGATTAAAGTTAATATTGGTAAACTGATGCTACCGAATAGCTACGAGAATTTTATCCCCGAACAACTGGCACTAAATGATATTGAAATTTTGCCGATTAGAATAGCACATTTATCAATTTATTCTACTTTACCACTACATCATCGTGACCCTTATGATAGATTGCTTATTGCACAAGCAATGACAGAAAAAGTTTCAATTATTGGCAGTGACGTTACATTTGATAGCTACGTTTTGACATTCACCCCATGCCTGAAGGCAGGGGATTCTAAGAAGTCACCTTCTT
>JAWQFQ010000159.1:0-21636 GCA_035967975.1 Scytonema sp. PMC 1070.18 | reverse complement strand
AACGCACTTCTAGTTGAGCGAACTTACACCGTGGAGTTGGACTTGCCTATATTTAAGGATTTATGCCTAGATATGCGTAGGTTTTTAGAAACGGTGAGAACCCCTCTTTTTTAAGCTATCCATATCTCAACTCGCTTATACCTACAGTGTAACTACAATGTATATCAATACTGCAAGGGATACAATCTTTGAGGAGCCAGAAACCCGGTATCTTTAAGATACCGGGTTTCTAATTTTCGCTTTGTGCCTCCTCAAATCCAACAGCGACCGCGTAAACTTAAAAATGCCGTTAATTGTTAAAAAGCCATTAGCCATTAACCATTAGCCATTAGCCATCAACTAAACTGGAGCCGGCGACAAGGAATAGACTTGACCGTCAATTAACAGACGAGTGATTCCTTTTGCTTGCAAATGGTTACGAGCTTTGTGCAGCATTTTTGTATCGGGGACTTTTATGACGCGATCGCGTTTGGTAGAGAAACGCTTTGCTACCCGGTGGTTATCGAATACAGGAAGAGTTCTTTGCTGGGTTTCCAAGTTAGGAATGTGCCCTAAATCACCAAAATCCTTGAGTGGTCGGGTAATTAACTCCGAGGAGCGATCTATCACCAAATAGCACGTTTTAGGTAAATTAGCTGCTGAGAGTGGTAAAACTCGAACTAAAGCATCACCTGAGCGTGGTCTTGTAACTAAAGGTGGTGAAATTTCAAATTCATCTTCGTCATAGTATTCTTCATCATCCTCATCCAAATCTAAATCTTCGTCATCTAAATCCTCCAAATCCTCTGACTCACCCAGTAAATCTTCTCCAAACATTTCCGCGAGCACATCAGTGTCCGGATGTGGGTGTTCGATTAACGGACGACGAATTTCTGGAATTTCCGATGGTTTTTCTTCTAGAAGTTCCAATTGCTCGGCGACTGGTACGGGTTTTTTCACCACTCGTGGAATTGGTTTTTCGTCCCCTGCTGAGGAACGCTTCCGCACCCGCCTTGGACTTGAAGATATATCCTCGTCAACTTCTTGGGCTCGTTGCGCTTCTTCCCGTTGAATAACTACCTTTGGCTTAACCTCTACAACCTTTTTAGCAACAGGAGTAGGGGAAGTCACTTTCTCTGGTTGTTCTTCCTTTTCGTGACTACTAAACACCGGTATGTTGTCGTAACTGACCTGTGCTCTTCCTTCAGGAGTTCGGGCTGCACGCTTTAATGAGACGAGATATTCATACTCGTCTTCGGGTAAGGTGCTTTTGAGTAATCGGCTAATTGTCGAGTTACTCACTTCGTAGCGTTCTGCCAAAGTCGAGGTTGTTTCAGCAGTTTCGCGGTAGAGCTTAAGAATTTCCTTTTTATCTGAATCTGTTAGTTTTCTCACGGTAGGACACCAAAAATTTATTATATTAAGATTTTCTTCTGTTACTTGCACGCCGGGAACGGTTGATTGAGGCGTCATGTTCTAAAACGGCACCCAAGCCAAATAAAACTCCACTCCACACCCAAAATACCTCTAGTAGTTCTCCACTTTGATAGTTAGGAATCCAATTTGTGGCGTATTTAAACCACATATCTGCAATGTATAGCGAAAATGCCGCTGCGGCAATCATTCGCCAAGACAATGACACCCGTCCGCCCCAAAAGGCTAACAGTAGAGTGGTCGCAATAATTAACAGTAGCACGTCGCTAGCGATATAGAACCAATTTAAAATCGGGGCAATACTATCTTCCCACGTTGGTACCTGAGCTTGAGTTGCTGTCACTACCTCTGGCTGACTGGAAATCAGCCATGCTAAAGCGCTACCAAATATCCCTATTGCCAAAACGATGAACCACTGCCATGTTTCCAAATTAAGTCGTTTAGAAGCCACTGCTAATGCCATACCCACGCCTAACAACAAATAACTGATGACGAAAAATATATCGCCAAACGAAACTATTGGTTCTTCTTTCAAGACTATTTCTGTATAACCGAAAAATATCCCCCCAAGGAAATAAGAAAGCATACCAATACCGATTGATAGCCAAACATTCCTACCACTGACTATTTGCGGGCTCCGCCAGTTTCTCAAGCACAAGCACCCAGCACCCAGGTAAGCGATCGCCTCAAAAATATTCGTACCCAGTACGTACCAATCCGCACGTCTTGCTACACCTGCTGCATCTGGGACTCTGGCACTGAATAACATAAAATACAACAATGCCAGTACACCCCAGCTAACGCTCGCCAAGACGATGTTCTGAGTTGAGAATATAGATTTTTGACGTTGTGATTTGTTGTAAACGCTACTCATAGGATTTTTATGTATAAATGCACTCTAGCAGTTTTTTGGCTCCTTAACTGTCACCGAAAAGCTGATGATCGAAAAAGAATGCAAAAGCACTAATGCCACAGTTTACTCAATGGCGACTGATTTAGCCAACTGGTAAAAAGCGATCGCTCATCTTCAGGCATCTCTTGTAACCTATCTGCCACTTGATGGGCAAAATTGGTATTGCCAAAATAGGACTTTGCCAATCGATGTAGTTCTTGCAGGAAGGTAATGACATGATGTTCTTGCCAACTTGACAATTGGGTCACTTGTTGAAAATCCATAGACAGCAGTTGTTGTGCTCCCTCTGCTGAGGATATTTGGGGAAATTGCCATTGCTGCATCACTAGGGCAATATCTTTTTGAAATAACGTTGCTTGTCGGGAACCTAAAAAGTCCTCTATGTCTACATACACAGATTGCAGCAGCAAAACACTAGCAACTGTGAAAGTTCCCATTTTACTATGTCCACCTGTGTCGCTATCTATCTGTTCCAAGCGAACTTTACCCCAAACGCTATAACGTTCCGGTTCCTCTAGCAAAACACAGGCTTTGCCACGATTATCGGTCAAATCTCTCCACAAGGCTTTAGCTTCTTCTTCCTGACTTGCTTTGAAAACACCAATCAACCGAAAGGTTTGCCCCTGATAATAGAGGATTGGCACCTGCTGCTCTCGCTTTGGGTGCTGAATGGTAGATATTTCAACATCCTGCCGTTTTAAAATAAACATGGCACTGGCAAATCACTCCTCACCGAGGCATTTTGTACATGGGAGATATCATCGCACGCTTGGTTGCTTTGCTTGCGCTTGGCGATCGCGTGCATTTTCACGTGTGTTTGCCATAGAGCAAACCCATTAACCAAACAATATACTTAACCAATTTCCCATATGCAGGATTTTATGGTACATATAGTATCTAGCGACTAGGATCTTAGCCTTGGCAAGATAAAATCTGCAATGATTTTTATTTGCCTTTTGCTGAGGTTAACAGATATAATAAGATTGGCGACGATTAAATTTGTCGATTCTTCACTTGGGTGCGTAACTCAGGGGATAGAGTAGCTGCCTTCTAAGCAGCGAGTCGCAGGTTCAAATCCTGCCGCACCCGTATATATACAAAGGTAAACTTTCAGACATAGTATATTAAAATAATCACTATGGTGAGGGTCTATCTTGCTACATCATACCAAAAGTAAAGGCGATATCGCTGCCGTAAAAGCGATCGCAGACCTAACAGTGAAAGGTTATTTAGTTTTTACTCCCGTGGTTTGCGAACATTTGCCATTTGATTTCATAGCATACAAAGATAATAGGTGTTATAGAATACAAGCTAAGTACTCAGGAGACAACAGAGTCATAAATAAAACTATCTGGGTAGATAAAAACGGTATTCATCAGAAAAAATACCAATCAGACGACTTTGACTTTTATGCTGTTTATCTGCCTGATATAGATAAAGTCGTTTATCCATCAATAAAGTTTAGTGGCTGCTATATAACTACCAAAGTACCCAACTCAGCTACACCCTTTTATTGGTGGGAAGATTTTACAGAATTTACAGAAGAAGCCACTAAGCGAACTTACAAGGACTTTGGAGTAGATTTAACAACGCGTGCGGTTAATACAAAAGCAAGAATTCAGAGTAGAAAAGTACCAAGACCTTCCAAGGAAGAGCTTCAGAAACTTGTTTGGGAAAAACCTACAACTCAGATAGCAAAAGATTTTGGCTTATCTGATAAAGCGATAGAAAAATGGTGTAAGGCTTACGGTATTGAAAAGCCTCCTAGAGGTTACTGGGTTAAAAAAGTAAAGTAAGCATTCAGCGCTCAGCACTTCAGCGGTTGAGGAGTGAGCGTTAATTCTAGATAAACATCCAAATGCTCTGTTTATTTACGTAGGAAGTGTATAGCGGTTCTTAGCGCAGTACACCTTGGAGGGCGAACGGTTGTTCGCCCCTACATTGTCTTGATATCACTGTATTTGATTCAAGTGAAAAGCCCCACAAATGGCTGAAGTGCTGATGGCTGAAGTGCTGACAGCTTAATCTTCTACGCTTGGTGGTCCAGCTGTGACAATCACTAACTTATCAGGATGAATGAGTTCCTGAATGACCTGCTGTACCTGCGCCATAGTTACCGCTTCTACACGGTCAGGAAATTCGCGGATTTCTTTTCGAGAAAGTCCTTGGACAGCATTTTCTAAAATCGTGTTTGCTAGAATAGACGGATTGGCTAATTCTACGGGATAACTGTTAGTGATTGAACGTTTAGCCGCCTTAATTTCAGCCTCACTCACTCCTTTTTCTCGTAACTGCTTAAGTAAAGCTACGGTACTGCTAATAGCTTTTTGAGTATCCTCAGGGGAAGTTTGCATCTGAATGATGAACGGACCGGGATTAATACCCGCAGCAAAACCGCTGTAGATACCGTAGGTTAGACCGAGGCGATCGCGAATCTCAGTTCCCAAACGGCTAGACAAAGTATCGCCACCCAAAATTTCATTCAATACCAAAGCCGCATAGAAACGAGAGTCTTTGCGGGAAATTCCATTGTAACCGATATAACTAATAGACTCGGCTTTACCGGGAATCACTGATTTGACATATTTCGTTGATTGTGGTATGGAAACTGAAGATATATTGAGACTCGGTGACTTACCATTAGTTTGCCATGTTCCAAAAGTCTTATTTAACAGTGCTTTCACCTGATTTGGGTCAAACTCACCAACGAGTGCGATCGTTGTTGTATCCGGTCGATAGTGTTCCTGGTAAAAGTTAAGAACATCATCTTGCGTAATACTTTTTACACTTTGTTCTGTGGGAAAACTATGAAATGGATGATTTTTCGGGTAAATTGTCTGTTGAAAAACTCGTCGTCCTAATCCGCGAGGGTCGTCCATTTGTAGCTTCACGCTCGTTAACACCCTCTGGCGACTGAGCTTTAATTGGTCTTCTGGGAAAGTCGCATTTTGGAGCACATCTGCTAAAGTTTGAATCAGTACTGGCAAATCAGCAGACAGCCCATTTCCACTCACACTAACCCCTTCACGATTAGGATTGAAATCCAAACTGACTCCCCGGTCTTCTAAAGTTTTTGCCAAAGTCAAAGCATCTTTTGTCTGTGTCCCATTCATTAAATTATTTGCAACAAGGCTAGCGAGACCAGCTTTTTGATTGGTGTCAAATTCACTACCAGCGTCAATGTGACTATTTAAGTTAACAGCAGGGACACTATGGTCAACCATTAGGAGAACTTGCAAACCATTTTTGAGAGTAAATAACTCTGGAAGCGGTTGTTGAGTAGAAGTCGTCTTGGAAGTTACAGGAGGGAGGTATTTTGCGAGTTCTGCGGGATCGACAGGTTTACCGGGGTTAAAGTTTTCCACAGTACGACCAGAACCACTACCAGAATTTCCAGGCTTACCATCTGGTAAAGTGGGTTCAAAGAAACCAATCGTTTGTTTCGCGGGACTGAGGTAAGTTTTCGCGACTTGCTGGACATCTGTCGGTGTAACTTTAGCTACAGCCTCAAGATAGCGTTCAATGTAATTATAATCATCAGCAACAGTTTGGTTATAGCCCAGTAAGCTGGCAAGACTTGTAATATCTTGGTTATTAAGTACGAAAGAGGCTTGTAATTGCGTCTTTGCTCGGTTCAACTCCTCTGAAGTCACTTGTTTTTGTTGCAATTCAACCAAAGACTGTTGCAGCACTTGGGTAATTTCCGCTAGCTTTTGACCAGGAGCAGCTGTAACATCAATTTCATACCAACCAGGTTCAATAAGTTCTGCGGGGCTAGCGCTAACAGAGCTTGCTAACCCAGACTCCACTAAAGCTTGGTAAAGTCGAGAACTACGCCCACCCGTAAGAATAATATCCATAACATCAATAGCAGGTACATCGGGATCTTTGATGTCAGGTAAGGGATAGACAACTTCCAACAAAGCTGCACTTCCTGGCTGTTTCAAGATAATGGGGGTGTGGGGTTTGGGAGATGGGGTGTTGGGTGTGTGGCGTGATTTCTCCCCAGTTGTGTCAGCACTCCGTTTTGGTAGTTTCCCGAAAGTTTGTTTTATACTTTTAAGAGTAGCATCAGTATCAAAATCTCCCGTAACGATTAACGTGGCATTATCAGGACTATAGTAGGTTTGGTAATAATTCCTGACTTGCTCAACTGTGAAGTTCTCGACATCCACTTTTGTACCCCCTACAGGTAAGCCGTAGGGTCGGTTAGGAAATGCAGCTTTCATCACCGCACGGTTCAGGCGGTAATCAGGAGAGTTTTCATATCCCTGCAACTCTGAAATCACAACCCGCTTCTCACTGCTCAGTTGGTCGGGTCCGATTAAAGCGTTTTCCATACGGTCCGCTTCCAGAGTTAACAGTGCTTCCAATTTATCACGCTCCACAGTCCCAAAATACGCCGTTTGATCGTAGCTGGTGAAAGCATTGAACTGGCTACCCAAAGCACTAAACAACCGACCAAACTGTATCGGACGGTCAGTGGTACCCTTAAACATCAAATGCTCTAACTGGTGAGAAATACCACTTTCTCCCGCTGTTTCATTGCGTGAACCAACTCTGTACCATACCTGTACACTGACCACTGGTGCTGTGTGGACTTCCTTGGTTAGCACTGTTAAACCGTTGTCTAATACTGTTTTACCAACTCCTTGGGTAAGAGAAAGACTAGTTACAGGTGCAGGTTCTACTGGCGTTGCAGCATTGGTTGATTGACCGACTGAGAGCACGCCACTTAGAATGAAGGTGATGAAAAAGCCTGCAAGAATGAGAGAACGCAGCTTGGAGAAGAAAGACATGGGTAGTTTACACGATAATTCAATATAGTGTGTAATTTTTATGTTATACAAACACAAAGCCCTAAATTAAAATTTGGGCTTAAAGCTAAAACCCGTTAAAACGGGTTCAAAATTATTGTTCAAGGCAACTAGCAGGTGTAGACTCAGTGGTGGGAGTTGCATGGGAAATAAGCGTTACTTCCCCTTTTCCATTAAATACCCAACCTGTCGCAGGTACAAATTTTACGGTTTCAGCTTTGGGTGTTAATTTAGCAGCAGGTTTTTCTTGTGTTTGCTGTTGTGCTGTAGTAGCAGGTAAACGAGTGTCTGACCAAACCACATCAGGGCTGAGGGGTTGATCCGGACTGGGAGCTAAGCCACCGCGTCCAGTGATGATAAATTCGCTACCTTCGCCAGCAAAAGCAGCACAGCCAGTGTCTATGACGTTTGAAGCATCAGCTAATACTGAGGGTAATTCGATTAAACCTAAATTTTGGTCAACATCTGGTGCATTGATATTGATTTGACCTTCCAAAGTTGGATTGTTTTGAGAGAATGCTGTAATGTCGTTTGTTTGTAAACGCTGAGGATTGAGTTGGTTTGGTTCGGTGGTTCCTAACTCACGCGCCAAGTCTTTGCGATCGCGCTGTTCAAAGTTAAACAAACCTGAGGAATTTATTCTGATTTCACCACCACGTCCATCGAAAGCATTGGCGGTAATATCGGTGTTTTCATTCCTGACGCTGACAACAAAGCCATTAGGAGCATTGATTGTAATATTACCACCATTACCACCAGCTTCAGCGGTACCTGCTGTTGCAGAAATCTGGCTGTTGTGACGCATGAGTAGCAAGTCACGGATGTTAAGGGAGATGTTACCTCCATCAGCATCAGCAGCAGATTCAGATTTAATAGTACCTCGGTTGTCAAGAGTGAGTCGGGACATATTGATATTAATATCGCCTGCAAATCCTTTAATCTCTGTGTTAGCTGATACTTGGGCTCTATTAGTTATGCGTAGAGAGCCAGCAGTGATGCTGATGTCCCCACCATTACCTGAAGTTCCAGCAAGGCGACCTTGCTGAGTAGCACCACTGATAATACGGACACCAGGGTCTGTGAGCACAATGGAGTCTGCTTTGATAAAAATATTCCCAGCATCGCCTTGTCCTTGAGTTCTGGTGTTAATTTCTTGGTCACCAGATAGAGATAGGGTACCTGTAGTGATGCTAATATCTCCGCCACGTCCCACTGCTTCTGGTTCTACTTGAGTAAAAGCGCCACTGGTAAATAAATCTGAGCTTCCGCTGAACGTAACGCTATCTCGCGCTTCAATAATAATGTTACCTGCATTACCTCGACTTTCAGTATCACCACGCAAGTTAGAACCCCCATCTAAGAACAGCGAAGCAGTTTTAATCCTGATATCTCCGCCATTTCCAAGACCTCCAATACCACTTTCAGTTTCGCAAGGACAAGTCACCTCAGTGAAAATATCGGTGCTTCGCAATAAAACCACTTGATTGCGAGCTTCTATGATGACGCTTCCTGAATTACCTTCACCCGATGTGCTGGTAGTTATTTGAGAATTAGACGCACGCAGAGAACCTGTTGTGATGTTGATGTCACCACTATTACCAACTGCGCCATCATTAACTCTGCTGAGAATCAGAGTTCCGGCTTGTCCACCGAAGGTAAGCTCACCAGGATCGTCTAAAGAAACTAAATCGCGAGCGACAATCTCCACTCCTCCAGAATTCCCACGTCCACTCACATTAGAAGTTATGACCGCTTTATCACTAAGAAAGAGTGAACCAGTTTCTATGCGAATACCAGCACTGTCACCGACTCCTCCAAATCCAACGTCATTTTGAATGACGCTTCTACCTTGTCCTGATAAAGAAACAGTGTCACGAGCTTTAATTTCTATTCTTCCAGCATTTCCCTGTCCTACTGTAACGGATTGTATTTGAAACCCATTTTTAACTTCTAGTACACCTGTGGTAATGTTTATACCCCCACTATTGCCCACACCATCAGATAGTACATTACTCACGATAAAACTATCACTATCACCAGGATTTAAGGAAATTGTATCAACTGCAAAAATATTTACACTACCTGCGTTTCCTTCTCCAAAAGTGGCGCTTCCTATTATTCCACCATTAGTTACGAAAAGCGACCTAGCCTGAATATTAATATTGCCACTATTTCCCAACGCCTCAGAATTGACAAGATTTCCGATCGAACTATTGTTAGTGATTGTCACTGACTCTGTGGCATCAAGATTAATATCTCCAGCAAGAGCATCAACTGAACCATTATCACTCAATATTCCTGCATTAAGAGAGCTACCTTCCAATAATTCAATGTTCTCAGCAGTAATCACAATATTACCACCTCCGCCTGCAGCTACATTAAAGCCAGCTTCATTTGTTAGAGACACATTAGCTCTGGGTAAAGTCTCAGGAAAATTTAAACTGAGATTGTTCCTATCTAGGTTTAATCCGACTGTTCCTGTTCCTGCGACTGCGCCTAATTCGATGCGACCACCAAAAGCGACCATTCCACCACCGTCAGCTTTGAGGTCACCACCTACCAGTAGTAAACTTTGACCATTTGGTACTCTCAAGCCGAAATATCCAGTGTTTCCTGATGAATCTGCTCCTGCGTCAGCTCTTGACCTGTTTTCAATCGGGGCTGCGATTTGATTGAATAGTAAAGCTGAAGGATTAATGGTCAGTAGTGGAGGAGCATTGGGATTAGTAGCGCTGAAAAAACCAAGATCGCCAAATTGAATTGCATTTGCTGTGGTTGCAACAAACGAACCACCTACATCTAAACTGGCATTGGGACCAAAAATAATACCATTAGGGTTGATGAAGAACAGATTCGCGTTGCCTAAGACACCTAATGTCCCTAAGATATTGGAGGGATTACCTCCTGTGACTCGACTGAGAATGTTTTCAATTCCAGTTGGATTGGAAAAATAAGCTCCTCTTGCTGCATTGATATTAAACTGCTGAAAACTATGAAAGAGGTTTGTCCCGCGAATCGCACCACCATCTATTTGTTCACTGGGAATACCCTTAATCACAACATCAGGAGTGACAACGGAGCTTTCAGCACCTAATGTACTATCAGGGGTAATTTGGGCGATCGCATAACTGCACCAAAAAGCGTTCAGACTACCCATCGTAATTCCAAAGAACCAATGCCAATGAGTATGCTTCCCAAGCATATCACCCTCCCAAAAATCACAGCAGCTTAACATATAGCGTTTCCCAGTCTACTGAGATACAAATTTATCTGTGTTCATCTGCGTAGCCTGCAGCAAGGCTGACGCCAACATCTGCGGTTAATTTTTTCTTGCTGTACCTTACTAGAATGGGAATCGCTATAAGTGTTTGTATTATTTACAAATAAACCACATAAATGTGACAGAGAATTTGAGGAGTTGTTAAGTTAGGTAGTTATAAATCAAATATTAGGTTCGTAGTTGCGCTTTAGCGCTCAAAGCTGTCTTCAAGCGCTGAAGCGCAACTACATACCTTATTATTTTTGCCATCTCAAAGTTTCGTTAATGTGCTAAATATCCGAGTACGTACTCTCAGGAATATCTAAAAAAGTATCAAAAATATCTAAATAATTTCGTACTCTCCATCTACTAGCACACAGATAGAGAGGGTAGGTTGTTTGGGCTTACCAATGTGTCGAGTTCCACTCAAACCTGCGTAGTCTGCAATCCAATATTCGGGAATTCCTAAAGCTGCGTAATCCTCAACCTTACGAGCATAGTCATTTTGCCAGTTACCACTTACAACTTCTGCTACAAACTTAATCGAACTATCCAAGGTTAGGATTGATTGCTCAGACCAAAGTGGTTCTTGGATCAGTTCATCTCGATTGACCACTGCAACATCAGGTCGAAATGCTATCATACCAGCGTTAGAAGGACGTAACAACCCCCGCTGAAGAACAAACCAGGGTAAACCTGCACCATCTATCTGGACGCAAACTTTTGTGGTAATAAAGGCTGCGACTTCCTCATGTGGACCTGTTGGTTCCAAGTCAAACACCTCTCCATCAATCAGTTCATAGTGATTATCGCCACCATAACGGGCAAGAAACTCTTCAAAACTGAGTAGCTGCTGTTGTGTTTGTTGAGCGCTGCGAAAAACCTTCCCACACTTATCCATAAGTCGTTAAGTAGGGAGGTGAACCTACAGCGCTAGTTTTTAATTTAATATGAGGAGTGCGTAGCACTTGCACAGTATTCCCTCGCCATTTTGGTCGAGGTGTTTGCCGTAGCTTGCCATGCATCCGACAGTTAGTCGGAACCTGTTTGTGACCTGGAAAATAAAATTTATGACGATTAAAACCGCCACAAATATTAATCTTCCTGGCAACCCGACTCCATGCATTCGACTTTAAACAGACAAGATGGCTTTTTAAAGTAAAACGAAGAAAGCCTGTTTTGGTAGAGGCTGTTAAACTACGTCTGAGCCAAATTTTAACCGAGGTCGCAAATGAGAAAGGATGGATAATTAAATGTCTTGAAATCGCACCTGACCATGTTCATGTGTTAGTAGAATACGACCCAAACACCCCTATTAACTCAATCGTCAAAGCCTTTAAAGGTCGTTCTTCCCGATACCTCAGACAAGAATTCCCACATTTACTCAAGCTACCTACACTGTGGACTCATGCATATTTCTACGACACTACAGGTAAGGTTAGCTCTGCTGTCATTGAAAGATATATCAATGACCCCCATCATTACAAATAGCGGCTGTTAAAACAGCCCGTGTCGCTTTTCTACCCCGCTCTAAAGAGACGGGGCTATCAAGCTCCCGCTAGTTTTTAGGTATTTTGCCTTTTAGTCCTCAGGGTAATGAATATGGAATGTTAGCCGAGTTACATATATCATAAAATCATTACACATACAATAGATAATATGGAAGAGATATTACACATTTGATAACTTCCATCTCACAAACCGCTACATCTATTGAGTTAGTCAGTTCTTATGTCCCAGTTACCAGAAAACTTTTTCGCTTTTCTCAAGGCGATCGCAGCCGAGCACAATGTTCCTGATATTGAGCTAGATGCGCTCTCTAGGGCTTTGTCAGGTCAAACTGCGAAACAAATAGCTCAAGAGCTAGAAATTAGTGACCACGCTGTTCGGAAAAGATTGGGTTCGGTTTATCTCAAGTTTGGTATTGAAGGAACGGTACTGGGAAAACTGGAGAAACTGCGGGGAACTTTATTAGAAAAGTATCAAAAATCACAAATAACTCCATCACAAAATCATGTAGATTTAAGTGATGTACCTGATATTTCTACCTTTCATGGGCGCGAAGAAGAACTAAAGAGGGCGAAGCAATGGATACTGGAATTTAAACAAGGTTGTCAACGATGCCGACTTCTGGCAATATTGGGTATAGGAGGAATTGGTAAAACTTCCCTCGCTGCAGTACTTGCCAACCAGATTATAGGCGATTTTGAGTACGTTGTCTGGTACTCTCTACGTACGGCTCCGCCTATTGACGACACTTTAGAAAATTTAGTTCAATTTTTGTCTAACGGACAAGAAATTCATTTACCAAAAGAGTCCGAAGAGAAAATATCATTACTCATTAAGTTTTTAGCAAAACAGCGCTGTTTGATTATTTTAGATAATGTAGAAACAATTCTACGGAGCGGTGAAAGTGCAGGTTATTATCGAAAAGGATATGAAGGGTATGGAGAACTATTTAGACGTGTTGTAGAAGAACCTCATAAAAGTTGTTTGATTATCACGAGTCGAGAAAAGCCTAGAGAAGTAGAATTATTAGAAATCAAAGCATTACCCGTCCAAATATTGTCTTTGACTGGCTTACAGGAAGAAGAAGCTGAGAAAGTCTTTAAATATTTTTTAAGACGACAAGAAGATAAAGACGGAGAGACAGAAGAAAACACACTTATCCAAACAATCATCAAATCTTATTCATATAGTCCACTTGCTTTAAAAATTGTAGCAACAACTATTAAAGAAATCTTTGATGGTAGCATAGTAGATTTTTTAGAAGATTTAGGTCAAACAGCAGAAGACATAGGTGGAGAAATTTTTGTTGGTGCGCTGCTTAAGGATTTCTTAAAACAGCAATTTAGTCGCCTATCTGAGATGGAAAAGCAGGTGATGTACTGGTTAGCAATTAACAGGGATTGGGTATCAATTCCAGAATTGCGAGACGATATTATCCCGTCTCTATCAGCATCAGAACTACTTGAAATATTAGAATCTCTACAAAGGAGGTCGCTGATAGAGAAACAAGCAGCACGTTTTACCCTACAACCGGTACTCATGGAATATGTTTCTGAACAATTAATTGAAGAAGTTTTTGAGGAAATTAAAACTCAAAAGATTAATATTCTAGAAACTCACAGTCTCATCAAAGCTCAAGAAATTGATTATATCAGAGCAGCGCAATATCATTTGATTCTGAAACCTTTGAGTTACAAATTAATAAAACATTTTATTAGCAGCAATTCTTTATGCACTGAAGAAGACATTAAGCATTACATTAAATCCTATCTTCATCAAATTCTATTAAATTGGAAAGAAAAGTTTACTTTAAACCCTGGATACGCAGGTGGAAATATTCTCAATTTACTTGTAGAAATGAAAATCAGTTTAGATAATTTGAACTGTTCGGGATTGACTATTCGACAAGCCTATCTGCAAGATGTCCAACTGCATAATACCAATTTTGCTATCTGTCAATTTGATAAATGCGTCTTTACGCGCACTATGGACAGTGTGTTGGCGATCGCATTCAGTCCAGATGGAAAATTAATAGCGACAGGTGATGCTGACGGAAAGATTTGTCTGTGGGAAATTTCAAAACAAAAACTACGTTTTAGACGGACAGGACATACAAATTGGGTACGTACAATTGCATTTAGTCCTGATGGCAAAACTCTAGCTACTGGTGGTGATGACTACACTGTAAAATTGTGGAATGTCGATACTGGTGAGTGTATTGAGACATTTAATCAGTCCGATTGGCACAAAAATTGGGTTTGTTCGGTTGCATTTAGTCCTAATGGTAAAATCTTAGCTAGTGGTAGCCAGGACTGCAATATTAAACTTTGGGATATCCAAAGTGGTAAATGTCTTGTAACCTTGACATCACCTCAAGGAGACACAAAACAGGTTTGGTCACTTGCATTTAGTCCCGATGGCAAAATTTTAGCAAGTGGTAGTGACGACCCTGAGGTGAACGTAAATTTATGGGATATGAGCACTCGTAAATATATTAAAAATCTCAAGGGACATACCAAGCGAGTTTTCACAGTCGCTTTTTCTCCTGCAGGTGATATCTTAGCGACTGGTAGTGATGATTGTACAGTAAAATTATGGCGTCTTAAAACTGGTGAGTGTATTAGTACTTTTAGAGGTCCAGAAAGAGACACAAAACCCACACGCTCAGTAGCTTTTAGTTTTGATGGCAAAATTTTAGCAAGTGGTGGTGATGATGGTACAATAAAGCTTTGGGATGTAAACAGTGGTGAGTGGATTAAAACCCTATCTGCACACAACCAACATCGTGTCTGGGCTATTGCTTTTAGTCCAAAGGCTAGGACTCTCGCTAGTGGTGGTGAAGACCAAACACTCAAGCTGTGGGATATTAATAAAAAGAATAATTCCTTCAAGTGTTTGTGGACACTAAAGGGCTATACTGGTGGAATTTGGTCTGTTGCTTTTAGTCCTGATGGTAAAACTCTAGCAAGTAGTAGTGATGAATACTTAGTGACTTTGTGGAATGTTGAGACTGGTGCGAGTTTTCTCAATCTAAAGGGACACATCAGTCGAATTTGGGCTGTTGTCTTTAGTCCTGATGGTCAAATTATTGCCAGTGGTAGTGACGATCATACATTGCGTTTATGGGATGTTAATACTGGTCAATGTCTCCATACACTCACTAGAGACGTTGAGGGTGGTGAAAGCCAGGTATGGACTGTTGCTTTTAGTCCTGATGGGAAATTTTTAGCTGCAGGAAACGACGACCATACTGTTAGTATATGGGATGCAAAGAAAGGGAATTGCTTAAGACTATTAAAAGGACATAGTAGCCGTGTTTGGTCAGTTGCTTATAGTCCAGATGGTCAAACTCTAGCAAGTGGTAGTGACGACCATACTATCCGTTTGTGGAATGTTAGTGACGGTAGTGCAAGAATTTTTAGAAGACCAAAAGAACCAACAAGTCGGGTATGGGCTGTTGCATATAGTCCTGATGGTCAAATATTAGCAAGTGGTTGCGATGATGGTGTTATAGAATTGTGGGATGTTACTACTGGTAAGTACCACAGATTTAAAGAGGGACACAACAAGCGAATATGGGATATCGCCTTCAGTCCTGACGGTCAAACTTTAGCCACTGGTAGTGACGACAAAACAGTGAAGTTATGGAATATCAGTACTGGTAAGTGCTTGCAAACTTATGATGAACATACAGACTGGGTTTGTACTGTTGCTTTTAGTCCGGATGGAAAGATATTAGCAAGTGGTAGTAAAGATTCTACGATTAAGTTTTGGGATATTGCAACAGGTAATTGTATCAAAACATTTCAGAAGCCTAAACCTTATGAGCAGATGAATATTATCAATGCTAGGGGTTTGGATGATGCTCAACGGGATGATCTGAAAAGTTTAGGTGCTATAGATAAAGAGCTCATCCGCCCATATTACTAACGAACCTAGCAAGCTTGCAAATCAATAGGATGAATATCTCTCCATGTCTCTGACTCGTTTGCTGCACACCAGAGGTCATGTTTTTGCTGAAGATTGAGCCAAAGTTCAGGAGTGGTTTGAAAAGCAACAGATAAACGAAGTGCCATATTAGGTGTAATGGCTGCTTGCTCATTAACTATCTCAGATACTGTTTTACGAGACACCCCAAGGATTTCAGCAAGTTCAGTGATTGTCAAGTTTAAGGGTTCAAGGTACTGTCGTTTAATTAATCCTCCTGGATGTCTAGGTTTTCTTTTGGTAATCACGTTGTCACTCCTAATGATAGTCTTCGTAGTTTACGTCGTAAGCATCTCCGTTCTCAAAAGTAAAAGTTACACGCCAATTTCCCGAAACAGTGACTGACCACTCTCCTTGTCTGTCTCCTTTGAGCGGATGAAGTTTGGAACCTGGGTATCGCATATCTTGAATTTCATGAGATGCATCTAGTCGATCAACTATGTCTAATAGCTTGTCGGCGTGTGCTGGCTGAATGCCACTTCTGTCATCTTCTTCAAAAAGTTTTTTGAGTCCTTTATGTTTAAATGTTTTGATCACCTTCAAATCGTAACCCTCTGGGTTACACTTGTCAACTTCTCGATTTTAAGCTTATTATGAGTGACAAAGAAGCAGTCCAAGAACTTGTGAAGCGCTTGCCGTCAGACGTATCACTCCGCGAAATTGTTCGAGAAATTGAGTTGATTGCAGCTGTTAAAGAAGGGTTGGAAGAGATTGACCAAGGCAAAGGAGTTTCAGTCGAAGCAGTTGAGCAGATTGAATTATGGATTACCACGTAATTCTCTCTCCAAAAGCAGTCAGGGATCTAGAACACTACCAGGTTAGGATACTATACAGTGTGTAAAATTCCATAAGTGTAGAGATGTAGTAATCTATGTCTATATATATGTGGAGCGATCGCTCTCGTACTACAAAGTGAATAAAACTTCAGTGCTGTTAGTCAGCATGCCATTTGGTCCCCTACTTTTACCTTCAATTGGTCTTGGGTTACTCAAGGCTGGGTTAACCAGTCGGAACATAAGCTCAAAAATTCTTTACTTGACGCTCAAGTTTGCTGAGTTGATTGGCGCTGATGTTTATGAGCAAATTTCTAATGGACGACCTGCTATTTACGATCTGCTTGGAGAATGGCTTTTCAGCAGTGCTGTGTTTAATTCTGCTGATATTGATGTAGAAGGATATATTAATGATGTACTGCGAGGACATTCTCCGGCTCATAAAGAAGCTCACAGTGATTGGTTGAAACCTTTGTCAGAGGATTTGATTCAAAATATCCTCGTGATTCGGGGTCAAGTAGAGAGTTTTTTGGATGAGTGTCTTGAGGAGGTTGTGAGTTATTCTCCTCAAATTGTAGCGTTTACCAGTGTTTTTCAACAGCACTTAGCGGCGTTGGCTTTAGCAAAACGTCTGAAAGCAAAAGCCCCAGAAATTTTTGTTATTATAGGTGGTGCAAATTGCGAAGGGGTGATGGGAGCAGAAGTGATTCGTCAGTTTCCCTTCGTTGATGCGACTGTCTCAGGAGAGGGAGATATTGTTTTTCCTGAAATGGTTGAAAGGATTTTAGAAAATAAACCTGTTTGCAATCTCCCTGGTGTCGTTACTCAAAATAATATTGAGTGTTTATCTTCGGGGGGTAAGTATCCTAATACACGATTGGTTGATAATATGGATTCTCTCCCCTTTCCAGATTATGATGACTTTTTTGAGCAGTTGGAATCTAGTGGCTTGACTTTAGATGAAACTTATCAGCCTATACTTTTATTTGAAACCTCACGGGGATGCTGGTGGGGTGAGAGAAACCAGTGTACTTTCTGTGGTTTGAATGGTGAGAGTATGGCGTACCGTAGTAAATCGGCTGAAAGGGCGTTAAGTGAATTGCTTTATCTCACAGATAAATATCCCCATTGTTCAGTTCAAGTTGTAGATAATATTTTAGATTTAAAATATTTTAAAGATTTTATTCCCAAACTAGCTTCTTATCAATTAGATGTAGGGTTATTTTATGAGGTAAAAGCGAATTTGAGAAAGGAGCAAATTCGTTTACTTAAGGAGGCGGGGATTGATGGAATTCAGCCAGGGATCGAGAGCCTAAGCAGTCGTGTGTTAGAACTTATGCGAAAAGGGATTAAAGGTATACAAAATATTCAACTTTTAAAGTGGTGTAAAGAACTGGGTGTTCGTCCCTCTTGGAATATGTTGTGGGGTTTTCCTGGCGAACCTCCAGATGAGTATACTAAAATGGCAGAGTTGATTCCTTTAATTACCCATTTGCAACCACCTGAAGCAATTGCTCGTATTCGTCTTGACCGTTTTAGTCCCAACTTTGAAGAGTCTGAACGATACGGTTTTGTGAATATTAAACCATACCCCAGCTATCACTACATTTATCCTTTGAATGTAGAAGCAGTTATGAATTTGGCTTACTACTTTACCTTTGAAGATGTTAAATCTCAAGATGTAACAAATTATTTTAAGCCTGTTGCAGAACAAATTTCTGCGTGGGAAGCTGTCTATGACGAAAGTGACATTTTCTCAGTAGACAAAGGAAATAATTTGCTCATTTTCGATTTTCGCCCCATTGCTCATAAACCTTTACACATTCTCACAGGACTTCAACGAAATCTTTATATTGCGTGCGATCGCATTCATACACTCTACCAATTACAGCAGTCTTTCCAACAGACTTCCGATGAAGAAATATCTGCGAAAGAAGTCGAAGAAGCTCTACAGCAATTAATAGATATGGGTTTAATGATTAGAGAAGGTAATAGTTATTTAAGCCTAGCTGTTCCACTTGGGGATTATTCACCTTCTAAGACTATTTTAGAGAAATTATCAACTATTGCAATCCTAAAACATTCGTGAAAAATAAGAAACCCGGTATCTCAAAGATACCGGGTTTCTGTCATCTCGCAATTTGCTCAACTCCTCTCTCTGCAGTCTCTATGGTTAGTTAATTTTTACAAATAATTTATGATTACTATAGTCCCAACCTAACTTATTTAAAAAACCGCTCCAGGCGCAGAGGACACAGAGATAAGAGCTAGAGAAATAATGGTCATTATTGTTGTGACAATGTATTTTCTTAAAACTATAAAACTTTATCATTTAACACCATTTTTTCATAGAAACTTCAAAAGATTTTGCAAAAACTTTCTATAATATGGAAGCTTGTTGGGAGTATCCCAGTGCCTAGCTCTTTCCCTCATCCTCTCTTACATATTTGTGACAGGGTGACAGAGTTTTTGCACATTTGGAATACTCCTAATTTGTGTGCATTTTGTAGCTTTTAGCTTTGATGCAAGATGCAACATAAATTTTTGCTGAACAACTGTTGAGGAGAAAAAATCATGGTAACTCAAGAACAACAAGAGAAAAGAAAACCGCCTTCTAGCGAAACTAAGCTAACGGCTGAGGACTTTTCTTTTGATACTTCAGGTAATTTGATTATCAATATTGAAAAAGTTGTACAGGTAATGGACTATCAAGCTGTTAACGTGAAGAGAGAGCCATTGAAAGGCGGGGTTAGTCCTATTTAGCAGATTGAGAAATCAGAAACCCGGTATCTCAAAGATACCGGGTTTCTCTGGATAACTAAGTTTATCGATTTACATTAAACCTATACTAAAAAGGCTGGTACCTGTTGCAATATGCTGACGATACCGATACTGAAATAAAATTCCCGAACAGCCTGCATAGATATCCTGTTTATCAAAATTTTGTAATGTTCTTAATGTTCCGATGAGAGTGTTAGGCTCAATTGATTGTGTTAAAGATACACAAGGTTCCCACAAACCTGCAACTTTAGCTGTGAAGACTTTCCGATTGGAGACTGTATGTGGTTGAGTTGGGACTTCTTCACTCAAAAATTCTTTTAAAATACCCATAAAATGAGCAACTCTCAGGATTCCTTGAGCAGCTTGTTGGATTTGGCGATCTGTTAAAAATGCGATTTCTGATATCTCTATAGAAAAATTTATGACTCCTGCTTCTACAAGAGCCACATCTAAGGTTGAATGATATAGGGAGTTAGAGTTTTCTAAAGCATCAGTAGTCCAAATAACTTCTGGTGAAAAAGCATTGATAGCAGATAGAGTCTTATTCCTAATTTCTGTATATCCTGTATTCATAAACACTGCGGTCACTGGTGAAACCATCTCGAATGTGTGACAGTTAATCACCAAGTCGCATTTAAGAAGAAACTCGAATAAATAAAATGCATTTCTCTCAGTTATTGTTCCTTCTGGATTTCCTTGTCTCAATCGGTTGATATCTAACCCATCCATTGGAGAGAAACGGTTTTTGACAAATTGAGCCGCTGGATTGGCTATTGGAATGAGATGGACTGTTCCTGTCAGTGAGTTAAGAGATTTTAAATAGTCAATTACGTTGGCTAATATATAAATGCCTGCTGTTTCATCTCCATGAAGGTAACAAGTAACGCCTAGTACAGGCTTTCCATGACCAACTGTGTAAATCGGAACCTCCAGTTGAGTCATTCCTACCTGACCGATATTTATGACTTGACTAATTCCAAGCTTCATGGTTTCTAAGTATTTGTACTGTGAATGAAGATATACTTTAGCTTAAATTGGGTTTGTATCGCTATTTTAGATCATTTGTAAAGGGGGAGAAACCCGGTATCTCACAGATACCGGGTTTCTTAGGCTGATAAAACATTCGTAAAGGACAAAATGTAATACGTAATACAAATTGGACAAGTTCGTTGTGTTGAGGTTTGTAGTTGTGATGCATGCGCTCTTTGCGCTACTACAAACCTTTCTTTATGTATTGCGCCCACTTAAAAGGCAATAGGCAATAGGCAATAGGGAAATCCTCATAATTAAAATCAGGGGATTTAAAGCACGGACGCCTTGTTGAATCGTGCGGAAGCATCTTTCATAACTATTGCCTGTTGCCTATTCTCTATTGCCTGTCCGAAGGGCTTGGTGAGAACTGCTATAGCTCTTTGTGAAGGACGCATAAATCGCTGTTAGAGTTGAATTCTACTTGGTTATGGATAATTTCTTGCCAAGATGATTATAGCTATGTATAATCATAAGTAAAGCTAAGATAAACCAGAAGTAGAGCTTGATTACAACTCGAACTACTAATAATTTACTTGTAGTATAGAGGTGTAAGGATAATCCAGATATTCCCGATACCAAATCCGCTTTTAAAACCCCTTTTACCCTAACGACTGGAAGTCGTGGCTAAATGAAAGAAGCCTGCTTGCGCGGGTTATACATTCAGGGGTAATAAAAACTGGATTTCGTAGACGATCGCTAACGAGATACTGTCACCCCTTGGAAGTTAAACTATGTCCCAACCCCAAGAGCTAAATCCGCTTTACCAATTTTTAAACGATTTTGAAGGTTGTCTGACTCGGATTGTCAAAGCAAATGGTTTTGGCAGAGTAGGTATCGTCATTGAAATGACTCGAAATAAAAAAGGAAAAGAAAAAAAGTTTGCTCTTACTCTCGAAGGACAACCTAGTTACAGATATGTTTTTAACCAAGAACAATTCTATGAACTAGTTAAAAGTTGGAAATCACAAGGGGATTCAGAAAGCGCGTAGTAACATAATAAAGTTTTGTACAAACCACCAGGACTACATTAGCTGTCAGCTATCAGCTCAAAGCTGAATGCTTACTACGAGTTCTGGGGTTGGGAGAACTGAATAATCATGGCTCTTCCGTACTTGTTATGCTAAAATAACAAGTACGGAATCGGGAACAGGG
>JAWQFQ010000158.1:0-21765 GCA_035967975.1 Scytonema sp. PMC 1070.18 | reverse complement strand
ATAACTGAGGAGATAATGCCATAACTAATTACCCAATCCCTATGGCTATTTTACATTTATTATGTTCTTATTCTTCCAGAGCCTGCATAACAATATATGGAGCTTTCTCAATAACACGGAGATACGACCGCGTTGCTGTATCGGGATATTTAGCCCCTTGTTCCCAATCCCGTAATGTGCCTAAAGGAACATGAAATTTCATTGCGAACTGCTCCTGTGTCATGTGAAGCTTCTGCCGAATTTTTTTAAGGTCAGGAACGCGCCTGAATTTTTTAAGTTCTTCGTCAGTCAGAGGGGGATTGTCAAGGTCTGCTACAGCAGCCGCTTCAATTTCTTCCTCGGTCATTGCGCGAAGCTGTACCCAATCGGTTTTATCCTGTAAAAGGCGTTTTGAACCATCAGGCATAACCTGAACAACACGCCCATCGGGAAGGCGTTCAACGGTGATAGTATTTTTCTCGCTCATTTTTCGTTGCTCTCCTTGCTGAAATAATCCTCCGTTTCTGTTCTCTGTCAGTGTGGATAACCACAACGATTAATTCCCCTTCTATCAGCCCTATTGTTTTCGTCCGTACCTCGCCATACGCTGGCTTTGTACTGTCTTCGTCAATGCGGTTCGGGTCATCAAAAACCGCCGTTGCCGCAACAAAGCTGATTCGGTGTTTTATCAGGTTGGCTTCTGCTTTTTCTTCGTCCCATTCAAATAGCATTTAGCATCCCTTTTACATCAAAGGTACTGCAAAGCAGTAGTTTTGTCAAATAGAGAATCTGTAGCGATCGCGCATAGATTTCAGCTTTCACTAATTGGGTGGTGTACATTGGGAATACAAAAAGAGCCATAGGAGAAAAACCATGTTTGAGGTAGGAGCCGCTACGCCAAAAGAAACGCGGCTTTCCATTCGCACAACGGAGCAGGAAAAGGCAATACTGGCAGAAGCCGCACGAATACGCCACAAAGCCTTGCTCCTGCATCCGTATCTCCGGACGATGCTCCCGCTCGTGTTATCAAAGGACAGGGGCGTTATCCCGTACCAGTTATCCTTATGGCACGGTTTGCAATAGACAGAGGCGAACAGGGAAAAGGTTTAGGTAAAGCTATGTTTCGCAACGCGCTGCGCCGCTCCCTGACGGGGGCGGAAACTATTGGTTGTCGCGCTTTTCTTGTCCACGCCAAAGACGAGGAAGCCCGCGCCTTTTACCTCAAATTTGGTATGGAAGAATCCCCAACTAATCCCCTGCACCTGCTTTTACTCTTCAAGGACATTCGACAATCGCTTGAAGCGGTAGGATAAGTTTTCAACGCAGAAATTTTGATTTCTGCGTTGCATAGAAATAGCTGTAACTATAACTATAACGGCTAATGAAACGCATCGCTGATGGAGGAGGGCGATCGCAATTTATCCTTCCAAAAAATATTAAAATTATCATCAGTGTTTTCTAGGAATATGTTTTCCCACAACCTCGCATTTGTCATCGGTATCAATAACTACTTTAACGGTATTTCTCCCTTGAAAACCGCTGTTAATGATGCTAAAAAACTAGTGAAAACTCTCCGGGAAAAGCATGGTTACCGGGTATGGGTATGCTTAGACGAAGTTGCAACACTGAATAATTTAAATCAACTTTTAGAAAAAACATTACCACAAGAAGTAAGTGAAAATGACCGCCTACTTTTTTACTTTGCAGGTCATGGAGTCGCCCTGAATGGTGATGATGGTCCTGCGGGTTACTTAATTCCTCAAGATGCAAAACAGGGCGATACTAATAGTTATCTGCCAATGACCAAGTTACATGATGCTTTAACTCAATTACCTTGTCGTCATTTCTTAGGAATTCTCGATTGTTGTTTCTCAGGTGCTTTCCGTTGGTCAAGTACTAGGGATTTACTTACTACACCAGAAGTGATTCACAAAGAGCGATACGACCGTTTCATTATTGACCCTGCATGGCAAATCATCACTTCCTCGGCTTCCGACCAAAAGGCTTTAGATAACTTTAATTTAGATACCTCACGCGGTCAAGTCGGTCATCACTCGCCTTTCGCCACTGCGTTATTAGAAGCTTTAGAAGGCGCAGCAGATGTTTATCCCCCTGCAACCAATGATAAACCCCCTGGCGATGGGGTGATTACCGCAACAGAATTGTATTTATATTTACGCGATCAAGTCGAAATACCCACAGAAGAATCCCGTCTGCGACAAACACCTGGTATTTGGTGTTTAAACAAACATGATAAGGGTGAATATATTTTCCTTTCTCCCGGACATGAACTAAATTTACCGCCAGCACCACCGTTGGATGATTCACAAAATCCCTATCGCGGTTTGAAGTCATTTGAAGAGGAACACAGCGAACTGTTTTTCGGGAGAAGCGAACTCGTAGACAAGTTACAAGATTTTGTCAAGACTCATCCTCTGACAGTGGTACTCGGTGCTAGTGGTTCGGGGAAATCTAGTTTGGTGAAAGCCGGATTAATTCCTAAGTTAAACAAGGAAACTAGGGAGACATGGTGTATATTGTCACCGATACGTCCTGGTGAAACACCTTTCCAAGCCTTGAATCATGCTGTAGTTAATGCCAAATTACCAAAAGTAGAGTTACAAAACCAACAACAAACTCTGGCTGAAAGTATTGCTGTTTGGGCTAAAAGTCATCCCAATTCTAATTTGTTAATATTTATAGACCAAAGTGAAGAAATAATTACACTTTGTCAAGATGAGAATGAGCGCAAGGAATTTTTCCAACAGATACTTCAAGCAATTAATGCTCATCAAGATAAATTACGAGTCGTATTAACCCTGCGCTCTGACTTTGAACGCCTAATTAGAGATGCTAGCTTAAAGTTTGTTCCCACATTTCTTCAAGCAGGAAACACGGAACTGAAAAATCTTTGGCAAAGCGGACGATTTATTGTATCTCAAATGACACGAGGGGAGCTGCGTGAAGCGATTGAGAAACCCGCAGAAGCACGGGTGATGTATTTTCAACCCCACGATTTAGTGGAACAATTAATAGATGAAGTGGATAATATGCCCGGAGCATTACCTCTACTTTCTTTTGCCTTAAGCGAACTTTACCTGAAGTATTTAAAGCGACAACATGAGGCAGAATACAAAGGTATCACAATTGACCGGGCGCTGACTCAAGAAGATTATCAAGAATTGGGGGGAGTCGTTCAATCGCTGACTCAAAGAGCTGATGAAGAATACCAAGCGTTAGTCAAAGAAAATCCTGCTTATGACCAAGTTATCCGTCATATCATGCTACGGATGGTAGCTATGGGTGGCGGAGAATTGACGCGTAGACGGGTACCATTATCAGAACTTGAGTATCCCGAACCCGAAAATACTCGCTCAAAAGAGGTGATTCAGCGTTTTACAGATGCGCGTCTATTGGTGGAAGGACAAGATGGTGAGGGTAATTCCTATGTGGAACCAGCTCATGATGCTTTGGTGCGGGGTTGGCAAAAGCTTCTGGAGTGGAAACAAAATGAAGAGGAAAGTATAAGTTTACAACGGCGACTGACACCAGCGGCACAGGAGTGGCAAAGTGTTAAAAGCAACAAACAACCATCTGATTTTCAAGCCAAGGTTGAGCCTGTGATTGATAAGTTGGATCGCATATTCTACTTTGTCGAAAACTTATTGAACAAAACCACGGCTCAGTTGGTTCGACAGTGGCGGCGATCGCACAATCAGCAAGAAATTTCTCGTGAGAAACCTGTCCAATTTCTTTGGAATGCTAATCCTTATCTTGATGTCCTCAATCAGAAACTCAACTCCGAGCAAAATTGGTTTAACAAATTAGAAGCTGAGTTTGTCAGGTCTAGCGTTATGCAGAAGCGTCGAAATGTTAATTGGCGGTGGCTATTTGTCATTAGCGTAATCCTGAGTTTAAGCGGGTTGACTATTGGAGTTTTATTTAATCTGAGAAAATCACAAATACGACAAGCCAGTACATTAAGAGAATCAGCAGAAATCAACTTGACTGACAATCAATCTTTAGATGGGATGATTGATATTTTGCAAGCAGGAAAGACTCTCAAACAACCACTTTTGCAATTGTTCTCACCCAATTCTGAGATACAAGAGAAAATAGAAGGAACGCTACAAACAGCAGTTTATACAGTCAGAGAACGCAACCGCTTACAAGGTTACGAACGCCCCGTCAGAAGTGTGATGTTTAGCCCAGATGGTCAGCAATTGGCTACCAGTGGAGATGACGGTACAGCTCGTTTGTGGAATATACAGGGTAAGGAGCTACAGAGATTTGAAAAGCACGAAGGTTCAGTCAGAAGTATCAAATATCACCCTAATGGTCAACTCGTCGCAACGGCTGGCGATGACGGATTTGTTCGTTTATGGAACTTACGGGGTCAGTTAGTGAAAGAATGGAATGCACAACAAGGTAGATTATGGGGTGTTGAGTTTAGCCCAGATGGTAATTTAGTAGCTAGCGAAGGAGATGACGGTACCGTACGTTTATGGAACTTACAGGGTGAGCGATCGGTAGAATTAAAAGGGCATCAAAAGCCAGTAAAAAGTGTTAGTTTTAACCCAAATGGTAACCTAATAGCAAGCGCTTCAGATGATGGTACTATCCGTTTGTGGAACTTTCAGGGTCAAGAGTTAGAAAAAATTACAAGTCATGAAGGTCCTGTAACCAGTCTTAGTTTTAGTCCAAATGGTCAACGACTTGCTAGTACAGGAGAAGACGGTTTTGTTCAAGTGTGGAACGTCGAAAGTAAGCAACCTCTTATAGAATGGAATGCACAACAACAAAAGGTCTGGGGTATAGGATTCAGCCCAGATAGTCAGCAATTAGCTACAGCTGGAGGAGACGGTACTGTTAGAATTTGGAATTTGCAAGGTCAGGAATTGGAGAAATTGGTCCGTCATCAAGGACCAGTGAGAAGTGTAAGTTTTCATCCAAATGGTCAGCAGCTGGCGAGTAGCAGCGATGATACGATGGTTCGCATTTGGGATTTGCAAGCTAGGGAATTAGATAAATTTGAAAATAAAAATTATGCAACCAGCGCTAGTTTGAGTATCAATGGTAAGCAAATAGTCAGTGGAGAAAAGGACGGTACTATTCGTTTGTGGAACTTGCAAGGTCAAGCTTTAGGAAAACCATTGAAAGCTCATTCAGGTGCTGTTACAAGTGTAGCGTTGAGTCCAAATGGTGAGAAAATAGTCAGTGGTGGAAAAGACGGTACCGTACGTTTGTGGAACTTGCAAGGTCAAGCCTTAGGAAAACCATTGAAAGTTGATTCAGGCGCTGTTACAAGTGTAGCGTTGAGTCCAGATGGCGAGAAAATACTCAGTGGAGATGAAGAAGGTATTATCCGTTTGTGGAACTTGCAAGGTCAAGCCTTGGGAAAACCATTTGAAGGACATTTAGGCGCTGTTATGAGTGTAGCCTTTAGTCCAGATAGTCAGCAAATAGTTAGCGGTGGTGAGGACGGTACTATTCGCTTATGGAATTTACAAAGTCAATGGATAAAAATATTTCAAATATATGGACCACAAATAACCTCAGTAACCTTTACCCCAGATACTAAAAGGATTATTAGCAGCGATAGCACAGGTCGTATACTATTATGGAATTTACAAGACCCCCAAGAGCAATTACCCTTAGCAAAATGGGACACTCAACAATCTCTTGTTAACAGTATTAATTTAAGTTCAGATGGTAAATTACTCACCACTTTAGGAAGTGATGGTAGCGTGAAAATTTGGGAAATTCAAAAATCAGAGGATCTGATAAAACAAGGTTGTAATTGGGTCGGTAACTATCTGAAAAATAACTCCAATATCGAGGAGAGCGATCGCCATATCTGCGACTTATAGATAAGCTTGTAGGTATGTTGAAAAATCTGCCAGAAAGTCCGTTTCTCATAGAAACCGACTTTCTAGTCCGGCTTAACCGACAAGTATTGGGTTAAGCCCTTAGAGGATGTTTTAAAAGTCTTTTTGTTAGTAGCATGCACACTTCACATCCCCCTAAATCCCCCTTAAAAAGGGGGACTTTAAAAGATTTTCCCCCCTTTTTAAGGGGGGCTAGGGGGGATCAACCAGTGCTTGAAATTACAGCCATTCACTTTTCAAACATCCTCTTAGAATAACACTCAATACTGCAAGGGATAGAGCCAAGAAATAAATTTCACAACTCTTAGCTAAAGTCAGATTTATCTGACTGAATATAGTTTTTAACCCGTTAAAACGGGTTTGAGCTTTTAGCCCAAATTTTAATTTAGGGCTTAACCCAATACAGTTCAGTTAAGCGTTATTTAGAAACCCGGTAACTCTTACGAAACCGGGTTTCTGTGCCCCTCGCAATCCTTAACACCAACCGTATTGGGGCTTAACCGACAAGTATTAGAATAACACTATCATATTTCTGTTTGTAGCCAATTTTCTAAACTCAGCCCTGCAACTCTGACCATATCCGAATCATTAGAAACTAGAATTAATCCGCGTGTAATTGCTGTTGCAGCTATTAGTATATCTGCCTCTTGTATAGGTGTACCTTTCTTTTTTAAATCTGTATGAATTTCGCAAGCTTTCTCAATAATTTCTATGTTGTCCAAAAACAGAACTTTGTATTTTCTACAAACTTCATTAAGTTCAAATAATTGTCTTGTAGCATTTGCGTAAATAAGACCTCTTTTAGATTCATAATATGCTATACAACTTATAAAAATTTCTTGTCCTAGAAAACCCACTTCTTCTATTTGATTAGTTACCTTCTTATTTTTCTTTAAAATAGCCGTTAATATATTCGTACCCAGGAGATACCCCATAATGACTTACCATCTCCTTTCTACTGCTTCATCATACATTTTCATTTGTTCCGGCGTTAAGTCGTTCAATGTTCCTGATACTGCTTCTATAACTAAAATACTATCAATTCTGTTTTGTAAGTCATCATCAGAAATAGTCTTTACATATTCAGGAGAAAATTTATCTATAAATCTTACTAAATGATGAATCATTTCTTCTTTATTTAATTTTTCCTTATAAAGATTATTCTCTTGTATCAATTTATCAATAATTACTGATATGCGTGCAATAGCTTCTTGTCGGTTTGTAGTAGAAATTTCTTGCATAATTTACTCCTTATTTACATGGTATTATCTGCGTTCATCTGCGTTCATCTGTGGTTAAAAAAAAGGCAGGCAAAATGCCCACCATTCAACAAGAAAGAGAATACTCTGTTGCTAATTAACCCAACAATTCTTTGGCTTTAGCGACAACATTGTCAACTGTGTAGCCGAATTTCTCCATTGTAACGCCACCGGGAGCAGAAGCACCAAAGCGTTCAATACTAACCATCGCGCCTTCACCACCGAGGTAACGACACCAACCGAAGCTAGAAGCGGCTTCTACAGCGAGTCGCTTGGTAACAGATTTAGGTAATACTGATTCGCGATATTCTTCAGGTTGCTCGTCGAACATTTCCCAAGAAGGTAGGGAGACGACGCGGACTTTCTTACCTTCAGCTTTCAGTTTTTCAGCAGCTTCGACGCAAAGAGAGACTTCGCTACCAGTAGCGATAAGAATAATATCAGGAGTTCCTTCACTATCGGAGAGGATGTAACCACCCTTTGCAGCATTCTCAATGCTACTTCCTACTAACTGAGGCAAGTTTTGACGCGAGAATGCGAGTAAGGTAGGACGATTATTATTTGCGTTTTCAACTGCTACCTTATAAGCACCAGAGGTTTCATTACCATCAGCCGGACGGTAAACTACGAGGTTGGGAATTGCTCGTAGGGAAGCAAGGGTTTCAATGGGTTGGTGGGTAGGACCATCTTCACCCAAAGCGATGGAGTCGTGAGTCATGACGTAAATGACTCCGGCTTGAGACAGCGCTGACAAGCGAATTGCAGCTCGCATATAGTCAGCAAATACAAGGAAGGTAGCGCAGTATGGAATTAGACCAGGACTGTGCAGTGCTATACCGTTGCAAATAGAACCCATACCATGCTCCCGCACACCAAAGCGGAGGTTGCGGTTTTGGTATTGTCCTTTCTGGAAGTCACCAGATACTTTTAAGTAGGTTAAGTTAGAATGGGTGAGGTCAGCAGAACCACCAATCAACTCTGGTATAGCAGAACCAAGAGCGTTCAGGGTTGCTTCAGAAGTTTTGCGGGTAGCAATTGCTTTATCTTCTGGTTTGTAGGTGGGTAGAGCCTTATCCCATCCTTCTGGGAGTTTACCGCTCAACATCCGCTCGAATTCAGCGGCTTCTTCGGCGTAATTAGCTTTATAATCACTCCAGGTTTTGTTCCATTCACTCTCGGATTCAGCACCACGCTCAACAGCTTTGCGGAAATGATTGAGAGCATCTTCTGGAATTTCAAAAGGTTCGTGTTCCCACTTCAAGCTTTCGCGAGTGAGTTTGACTTCATCAGTACCCAACGCCGCCCCGTGGACACCAGCGGTATTTGCTTTATTGGGAGAACCGTAACCAATGGTGGTTGTGACTTTGATGAAGGAGGGTTTATCGGTAACTGCTTTTGCTGCTTCAATGGCTTTGGCAATACCTTCGAGGTCGTTGTTACCATCTGCAACGTGCTGTACGTGCCAACCGTAAGCCTCAAAGCGCTTAGCAACATCTTCGGTAAAGGAAACATCTGTTGAGCCGTCGATGGAGATGTGGTTGTCATCGTACAAAGCAATTAACTTGCCCAATCCCAGGTGTCCAGCTAAGGAACAAGCTTCACCGGAAACACCTTCCATGTTACAACCATCACCTAGAATAACGTAGGTGTAGTGGTCAACAAGTTTTGTATCGGATTTGTTGAATTTTGCAGCAAGATGTGCTTCTGCCATTGCCAAACCAACTGCATTGGCAATTCCCTGTCCCAACGGTCCGGTGGTGACTTCTACTCCCAATGTTTCAAAGTTTTCTGGGTGTCCGGGGGTTTTAGAACCCCACTGACGGAACTGTTTGATGTCATCAATCGTTACGCTGTCGTAACCAGTCAAGTAGAGTAGGGCATACTGCAACATACAGCCGTGACCAGCAGACAGGACGAAGCGATCGCGGTTAAACCACTTGGGGTTTTTCGGGTTAAACCGCATAAAGCGATCCCATAACACAAAAGCCATTGGTGCAGCGCCCATTGGTAGTCCTGGGTGACCGGACTTTGCCTTTTCTACGGCGTCAATTGCCAGAAAACGGATTGAGTTAATACAGAGTTCTTCGAGGGTTTGGGTTGCAACAGCCATAATCTCTTGTTTTTTACGACGGGTTAGCACTCTCTATGAGCATCACTACTGCAAAAGAGATGATATCTCCTTTGGCAGTATCCTCATCATCCCATTGGGACTTGTTGACGGACAAGCGGCAGATTTTGGGATTTTTGATATGGATTTTGGATTAATTTTATGAGGGATTCCCCTTGTTATCGGTTGCTGAATGGACTGAATTATCTAACTACCTGCCCTACACCCGAGTTGATATCTTGTTGATTTCCATATCTTAAGGTTAGATATAGAATCTCAAATTTCTGACTCTAGACGTACTTTTTAAAGGCTAAAGTCACATTGTGACCGCCAAAACCAAAAGAATTAGATAGTGCTACCTCAATATTCGCAGCACGGCTGGTTTTGGGAACATAATCCAAATCACATTCTGGGTCGGGGTTTTCCAAATTAATTGTCGGTGGAATGCAGTTATTGGCAATGGCGAGGACTGTTGCTACTGCTTCAATCCCACCAGAACCGCCCAACAGATGACCTGTCATTGATTTAGTGGAGCTGAGTGCTATTTGATAAGCGCGATCGCCCAAAGCTTTCTTAATAGCAGCTGTTTCCGTAGGATCGTTAGCAGGAGTGCTAGTTCCGTGAGCATTGACATAACACACCTGTTCTGGAGTCAATCCTCCATCCTTGAGAGCAAGTTGCATGGCTCTGGCTGCCCCTTCTCCACCAGGTACCGGGGAAGTAATATGGTAGGCATCGCAGGTCATGCCATAACCAACTATTTCCGCGTAAATTCGAGCACCGCGACTCCGGGCGTGTTGCAGTTCTTCTAAGATTAAAATACCGGAACCTTCACCCATGACAAACCCGTCACGATCTTTATCAAATGGACGACAAGCATGAGCTGGGTCATCATTGCGAAAAGAAAGTGCCCTTGCTGCGGCAAAACCAGCGACTGCCAATGGTGTAATTGCCCCTTCTGCTCCCCCACAAATCATCGCTTGAGCATACCCGCCTTGAATCAGGCGAAAAGCATCCCCTATAGCATTTGAACCAGCAGCACAAGCGGTTACAGAGCAGGAATTTGGTCCTTTAGCACCTGTATGAATCGCTGTTAACCCAGCTGCCATGTTAGCAATCATCATAGGTATCATGAAAGGACTACACCGGTCTGGTCCTCGATTGAGGTAAATCGTTTGCTGCTCTTCCATCACCTTCAGACCACCAACGCCAGAACCAATTATGACACCGACTTGTTCTGCGTTTAGGTCATTAATAATTAACTTTGCGTCCGCTAGAGCCTGTTTTGCCCCTGCAACAGCAAATTGGGAGAACCGCTCCATGCGCTTTGCTTCTTTGCGATCCATGTACTTGTGGGGGTCAAAGTTTTTCACCTCACCAGCAATGCGACAGGTATGGCGCGATGCGTCAAACAAGCTGATTTCGCCTATGCCATTGCGCCCGGTTATCAATCCTTCCCAATACTCTTCTGGTGTATTCCCAATCGGTGTAATCGCGCCAACACCAGTTACAACAACGCGTTTACGAATAAAATCTGTCATGACGATAGTTATGATGGCTCTTGATGCAGGCAGAACAAAATAAGGGAGCAGGGGGTGCAGAGGGAGAGCAAGGGGTACAAGGAAAGTTTTTTATTATGCCTCCCCTGCTTCCCTTACCTCCCCTGTCTCCCCTGCTCTATTCCCTATTAGGCGGATGTGGCAACTTTGCCATTGATATACTCGACTGCCTCTTGAACCGTTGTAATTTTTTCTGCGGCTTCATCTGGAATTTCGATATCAAACTCTTCTTCCAAAGCCATGACCAATTCTACGGTGTCAAGGGAGTCCGCCCCTAAATCGTTGGCAAAATTGGCTTGTGGTACAACATTCTCAGCCTCTACACTTAATTGATCGGTAACGATTTTCTTGACTTTTTCAAAAATTTCCGCTTGACTCATAGATCAAATTCCTCAACCAGTTGCTATAGTCCGCTCTCTTTGGGTATGTGTTTTTGAGCATATTCATCTTATCGGAAAGTGCGGTCGCATATGTTGGGTAAAAGCTTCTGTTTTGCAACTCTTACGAAATTTTTGCAATTTCAGTATTTACAGCAAAGGCGATCGACACAAACCAACTCTTCAAAGCGATGATAAAACAGTTATGGATTCTTGACGAGGGCTACTTTGCTTAGGATTAAGGATAAAAGTTGAAAGATGAAGAGATTCTTAACAGAAGTCCCAAAATTTAACCACACAGACGCTTTGCCAAAGGCGAAGCATTCACAATCAAGCCACTTGGGTTCTGCCTTAGGTTATACTTCATACTTCAGACTTTATACTTCCTAGTTCAGTAACTGCCCTTTTTTTCCTAAAATACTATGCTAACCTATACTTTGAGATACGCTTACTTTCCTGGTTGTGTTGCCCAAGGAGCTTGTCGGGAGCTTCACCAATCAACTGTTGCCCTCAGTAAAGCCTTGGGGATTGAACTTGTGGAACTCAAAAAAGCTTCTTGCTGTGGTTCTGGAACTTTTAAAGAAGATTCCCAGCTGCTGGAAGATACAGTTAACGCCCGTAATATTGCTCTAGCAGAAGAGTTAAACCTGCCACTGCTGACACATTGTAGCACGTGTCAGGGTGTAATTGGTCATGTCGATGAACGCTTGAAAGAATGTCAACAAACAAACCCAACCTATGTTGACCAGGTAAATGGCTTGCTGCAAAAGGAAGGTTGTTTACCCTACCGTGGCTCTACGGAAGTAAAACACCTCCTTTACGCCTTAGTAACAGACTACGGTTTAGAGGAAATCCAAAAGCGCATCACTCGCCAGCTCACTGGCTTGAAATGTGCAGCTTTTTATGGCTGCTACCTCCTTCGCGCCCAAAAGTCCATGCCCTATGACGACCCATTCAATCCAGAAGCTATGGAAAATGTGTTTCGCATGGTAGGAGCTACACCAATTTACTACAGAGGTCGTACCCAATGTTGCGGATGGCCTCTCTCTAGCTACGCCACCGAGCAATCTTTCAAAATGGCAGGGATGCACATCCAAGAAGCTATAGATGCTGGTGCTGATTGCATAGTTACCCCCTGTCCTCTTTGCCACCTCAATTTAGATTCCCGTCAACCAGAGGTGGAAAAGGTTCTTGGAAAGAAACTCGGTTTACCAGTGCTGCATTTACCCCAACTGATAGCGTTAGCGTTTGGTATTAATCCGGAGGATTTGGGTTTACAACGACACATTGTTTCCACTAAGTCAGTGTTGGAGAAATTGGGGATGTAGATAGTGGTTAGTAGTTAGTGGTTAGTAGTTAGTGGTTAGTGGTTAGTGGTTAGTAGTTAATGAAACAACTATCAACTATCCACTATCAACTATCCACTATCAACTATCAACTATCAACTATCCACTATCCACTATCCACTATCCACTATCAACTATCCACTATCCACTATCCACTATCCACTATCCACTTTCAGCGCGTAGGTGTCGGTGTAAAGTATGGAGTGAAAGTAGGAAGGGGTGTAGCTTCTACTGTTGGTGCTTGGGATTCAACCGTTGGTGTAGTTTCTACTGTTGGTGCTTGGGGTTCAACCGTTGGTGTGGCTTCTATTGTTGGTGTCACTTCCGGTAGTGGTGTAGCTTCTGCTGTTGGTGTCACTGTTGGTGTCACCTCCGGCGTTGGTGTTGTTTCTGCTGTTGGTGTTGGGGATGGTGTTGTTTTCTTTGGTGTCGGTTCGGCTGTGGGTTTCGGTTGGAAAGTTGGAGCTGGTGTTGGTTTGCTTTCTAATTTTTGAGGTGGAATGGGTTTTGGTTGTTGAAATTCAAAACTTGGGGGGGTCAGTGGTGGACTGACTACAGGTGTGTGTTCCGGTAAGGGTGACATGACCGCACCTGTTGCTGGTGAAGTTTCAGGAGTCGGTGACGCTGTAACATCTGCTGTTGGAGTAGGTTCAGTAATAGGTGATTGTGTGGTAGCTGTGGTAGGTTGAGGGGTAGATGTTGATGCATTATTAGGTATAAAACGATGCCAGTTAGTCCAAGCTAGCAACCCTCCAGAAGCGATAATTCCAGTTGTGATTATCCCAGTTGGCGAAAGTAAAAAAGTGCTTTTAGAGGAAGGTCTGGCGGAAGAGGAAACATTGTCTGAGACAATATGCAGTCGAGTGACAAGATGCTGTGAGGGTAACTCGGTTTTTAAATCTGGTGAACCTGAAGTTTCTTCGACATAGTTTTCCCGGTTTTTCAAAAATTCTTGCTGTTTGTTCTGTGCGGATGATGACAATGGAGTTTCTTTAACTAAACTGAAATTGTGGCGAGTGGCGGAAACTCCCGCTTGATCGTCTAGGGATTCTCGAATTTGTATTGCTTGGTTTAAATAATCTCTAGCTATGTTGTTTTCTTCCAAACAAAGGTGACAGGTTCCTAATTGATGTAAAGCCCAAGCTTCTGCAGCTTTATCTTGTAAGGCTTGAGATGCTTGTTGTCCTCGACGCAGCACTTGCAACCACAAATCCCATCGCTTGGTCAACGCAATTAGACCTTCCACGGCTTTCACTAAACGTAAAACATATAGCCAGCGACTGTTTCTGACTGCCACTTCTATTATTTGCACGATCGCATCAATTTCTTCCACTACAACACCACGTTGCTTGTGGTATTTTTCAATCCAATTTATAAAATAAGCTATGGTTTTGTCTACAGATTCTGTTAATTTCCATTCTGGTGGCAAAACTTCAACTATGGATTTATTTATTTTATAACGAGAACCATCCAGGTGTACGAGTTGCCGCTTGCATAAAGTTTCCAGAATGGACAAAGTGTCTGCTATTTGTGTGATTCGTACGACTTGTTTGCTTTCAAGCCCTATCTTACCAATCACAGCTAATAAATTTAAAATAGTTCTTTGTGGTTCTGTAAGCGATGTTAAAATTTGTTGTATTAAATATAACCTGGGTTCGGAAGTTGGTAATTGACTGACAACTTCTGCTATTGATCGCCCTTCTTCCAAGATAGTTGCGATCGCTATTTTTAAATGCATGGGGTGTCCGTGCAAAATCTCACACAACGATTTTGCTGCTGGTAATTCCTCCTTTGTCAACGGACGTTTTAGTTCCTTTTCCACCAAAGCTACGCCACTTTTGACAGAAAGCCCAGCAAGAGGTATGGAACGTCCCTTTTTACATATACGGCTGGTTGATGAAGCTATCAGGAAAGTACATTGACCAGATGTACCCATTAACTTCTGTAATTCCTCTCGGATTAAGTCATCATCATCTAGTACGACAAGAGCCTGTTTGTTCTGAATTTGTTCAAAAATCTGTGTATAAGTTGGTTTGTAGGGGTTGTTAGTTTCGTACAAAGCTTCCCAGATAGCATAGAGTATGTCGCCTACGTACGGGTGTACAGGAGATAGATAAATGACTCCATCTTTAAAAAGCGACATAGCTTGGATCTCTTGCGCCAAACTACTCAATAAAACAGTTTTTCCGAACCCTGCTGGACTGTAAAATTCTACTGATTCCCCAACTCCTAAGGCTGCAATTGCTTCTGTCACTAATTCTTGACGACCCACTAGATTATCCAACAACTTCTCTTTTCGTAACATTGGAGTGGGACGCAATTTCACAGTTGTTTTTTCTTTTTTTGTAGCTATATTTACTATAGCTCCGTGGTTTGAACCAATCTTGATAATGCGATCGCCAACAACCAATTGACCAATAATTTCCTCTTGTAAGTCGGCTGTGATACTGTTTTGAGGCATAAATTTTTCTTTAGTCGAATATAGGGACAAATTTATCTATTTTGTAAGCACTCATCCGTCAGCCATCAGCAGTATAAACAATTTCATGAAATAGCATTCTGTAAAGAAAATACGTCTAAAAGCTGAGTACTGATAACTGATAGCTGAATGCTTTCTCTATTTCTTCCAACATTTTTATCATTAATCAATAAGAATCATTTTACATACAATTCTTATTTTGGGAAACATTTAAGTATTTGTGGTTTGAGATGAAAATCATATAAAGAAACCCGGTTTCCTGAAGAAACCGGGTTTTTGAAGCAATCTATTTTACTTAAGCATCTTTGCCATTATGAAGTTTGCGTTGTATTTGTTTGAAGATTTGATACATTTCCGGTAAACGATTGAGAAGAGCAGATACCTTCAAGTATTGTTTGTAAGGTACAGCAGGAGATCCAGAAACAATTTCTCCGGGAGAGACATTACTGTGGACGCCAGCTTGAGCCGTTGCAATTGCTCGATCGCCTATCTTGACTTGATTAGCAATTCCCGCCTGTCCTGCTAAAATGACAGCATTCCCAATCTTCACACCTCCTGCCATTCCAGACTGACCAGCTAATGCACAACCAGACCCAATTTGGCAACCGTGTCCTACCTGCACTAAATTGTCAATTTTGGTATTGCGACCTATTCGGGTTTCACCGACAGCAGGACGGTCGATGGCGCTGTTACAACCGACTTCAACACCATCTTCTAAAACCGTACAACCGGACTGTTCCATTTTGACCCAACCCTTGGCGCTGGGGACAAAACCAAAACCTTCCGCACCAATGACAGCACCACTATGAATGACACAATCTGCACCAATACGGCTGCGTTCGTGTATGGTACAATTCGCGTGTAAAGTAGTGCGATCGCCGATTTTAACATCAGGATAAATCACGACATTAGGATGAATGCAAACCCCGTGACCAATTTCAACACCTTGTTGAATCACAACATGGGAACCAACGTAAACATCTTTACCCACTTGAGCGCTGGGGTGAATCACAGCAGTGGGATGAATTTCTGGAGTCGGACGCCAAGGCTGGTAAAAAATTGCAATAGCTTGAGCAAAGAGAAGTCGGGGGTCTGGCGTAGCTATCCAAACAAGCCCTCGTGCTTGTGCTTGTGCTTGTAATGCTTCATCTAAGGGTAAAATTAAAGCACTTGCATTTGTCTGACCAACAAAGGCAGCAAATTTTTCTCCTTCTATGTAGCTAAGAGCACCAGATGTGGCTTCATCCACTGGAGCTACACCAGAAATTTCCGGGTCGCGATCGCTGTGGACGATGAGACTATTAGAAGCAGCAGCTTCACCAAGTTTTTGTATAATTTCGCTAAATTTCATCTATTCTTTACTCTCTGAGTAGCAAGTAATATAGTGAGCCATTTCCACCTGTCACACCAGCGCGATCGCCAGCTTGTTGACCAGTTCCTATAAAATAATCTACACGTCCGGGTCCTTTGATAGCGCTTCCAGTATCTTGGTCAAGGACATAGCGGTTAACATTACGGTAAACCAAACGTCCACCAGCATCGGGGTAGGGAAAACTGGCGTTAATCAACGCTAATGCACCTGGAGGCATGATAGATTTATCAGTAGCAATAGAACGCTCTGCCGTGACTGGAAGGCGAAGACTTCCCGTAGCTGGCGCACCACGAGTTTCCTTGAAAAAGACAAACCGTTCCCATCGTGGTAAATAGTTATTCATCTCCCTTGGATTTTGTTGAAAATACTGAATCATAACCGGCATTGTCAAACCACTCAGGGGTAGTTTGCCATCCTTTGCTAATTCACGTCCTATACTTGTCCAAGGATAATCTGTTGCACCTGCATAACCGACAGACGTTGTTGTACCATCAGTTAAGGTTAATCGAGCAGAACCTTGAATATGAATTAAGTATGCGTCTAGGCGATCGCGAAACCAAAACAGTTCTTGACCACGCAATCGGCTTTTATTCCCTAGCAAACCATTTTTTCCTTCCAACTGTACCCGTTTTGGATGAGGTTTAGCCCATTGCTTGAAATTAGGTGGCAGTTTATAGATAGGATACTTATAAGTTGAGGTAGGAACGCGACTGGCAGAATAGACAGGTTCATAGTAAGCAGTAAACTTGACCGTACCCTTACCATCATTTCCAACAGATTGGTAAAAGACAAACTCTCGATTAACAGACGCCTGTAGGTCAGCTGGTGATTTTGAACTAACCACCAACTGGCGGAAACGGACTAGACTGCGACGGACACGGTCGAGGGTAATTTCTTTAATCGGATAATTCCGATACACTTCGTTAGCCTTATTAGTGTTCAAGTAACGCAAGCTGTTGTCAATGGAAGTCAATAACGCCCTCCAATCACCCGGTCTACCATCTTCACCCCAAATTTGGGCGTCTAAACCCAAGCACTGATTTCCATTGACACAGTTTGTCGAAACATCCACTGGTACCAACGGTGATAAATTATTTACAGGTTGGCTGGGTTGTTGAATTGGTGCAGGTTCGTTTGGACTTGGTACAAATATGGGCAAGGAACTAGGAACTTGAGCAAAAACTGACCATATTGGGCTAAAAAGAGCGATTCCAAAACTTAAGAGACCTAAAGCAAGCGTTTTTCTCATGATCTAACTAAATCTTTCCACACTAGAGCTAAAGACAGGTTCTACCCGGATTGCCAAAATCCGTGATGGTCGTACAACCATATACTCACCCTGAATATTTTTAATTGGTACGCTGATAAAGTCATTAGAAGCGCATTTTGGCATCAGTTCGCCACTGTACCATTTCTGAAAATCTTGAATGGTGGGAAAACGAACTTCTTCCCGATGTCCACCTTCCATCAGGAGGAAGACAGAGTATTCATTTGCTGTTCTGGGCATAACTTTGAATGGTTTCTAAAACATCCAACCCATGTTAACCACGCAACCCTCGAATGGAAAGGGTAGATTTCGGGAAGTGAGAAATGGGGAGAATCAGGAATTGGGGAGATAGGGAGACAAAAGGAATTCTCACCCTTACTTTCAGTGATTTGCTTTGTTTCCCCTTTTCCTTAGTTGTCACTCATGACGCTTATCACCCTAAAAACAGTTCCCAATTTGCAGGTGATACTCTTTTTCCGCCCAAAGATTACTTATTTAAAGTGTATTAAAAACCCGGCATCTCAAAGATACCGGGTTTCAACGCCCCTCTTAACCGTATTGCTTTTTAAGCGTTTACTCTAAAAAACTTAGCGCCCCGCAATTGTAAATCTTGTCGCTGAACCATTGTTAAACCAATTCCGTGACCAAACTCACAGTCATCCACAAGAGCATTTAACCATGTAGTTTCATTCAAAGTTGCACCGCATAAATTTGCATTTCTTAAATTTGCATGAGTAAAATTAGCAAATATAAGGTCTGCGTTGAGTAAACTGCTTTCTTGTAAATTTGCTCCCAATAAGTTACCACGAATAAAGTTCACTTCATCTAAAATTAAACCTGATAAATCGGCTCCCATGAGATTTGGAAATTTTAACTGATTTGGATTTTGGAAAAATCTCATGACACAAGTAATATTTGCTTCATTTAGATGCATCTTAGTTAAGAAATCGTAGCGACTAATCCCAAGTTGTCTGAGAATTTGCTGACGTTTTTGACAATCCTGTGCTAAAAACTGTATAGCGCGATCGCGCAGGTCTGTACTAAAGGAATTTAACATGAATGATTTCTATGTTTCTGAGTTGACGAATATGAACCGCCATAATTCCCTATTTTAAATTTTCTTTAAGAAAACTTCATATTAGCTAACACGATTATAATTATAGGACTCCTATTTGATTTTTGAAAAAATTCCGTACCACTCGCAAGACCTGATTTCCTGTTGCCTGTTGCCTATTGCCTATTGCCTATTGCCTGCCTACACGAATCAGTTCAGAAATCAAACCGGATTCCTATAGTATAAAATTATACATTTTTAAGCTTCAGCTGTAAAAGCTAATGAAAAAACAAAAATTTCTATTTAAGACTAAAGGTAAACAATTAACAATAGCAGTGGGTACGGGGATTATTTTACTATCGCTTCTTATTTGTTTTGTAGCTAGAATTATTCGAGTCAAGGATATAGAACTTGATTTCGTATTTAAACAATTAGAAGCCCAAAGTAAAAAACCAGACTATAATCCTCTTGCTCCCCGTCGAGTTGTGATACAAAGACGATTAAATCGCCAGATACGCCCTGATTTTAGATGTCTCACTTGGATAACCACGCCAATCAAGCATGGTTGGACACAAGACAAAAATGATAGAGATTTTTTCATAGACTATTACTTACCTCCAAATAAAAAAGCCATCATCTGTACAACACCATCCCTAGCAGCTGCACTCATAGCTAAGCGCGATCGACCATTTTTATATGAGGTTTATCCAACAGAATATGGTTTTCGGATTCGCATTATTGAAGGTCTTTCAGAAGTAAGAGAGCCTTGTCAAATATTGACAGGTGATAATAATTGTGCAAATGCTTTATTGTTAAGACAAGCAATTGTGAGGTTTGAACCAGATAAGTAATGCCAATCTAAGACTCTACCTCAGCCAATTCTAACCAACGCTCAGTTGCTTTATCAATGGCTTGCTTGAGTTCTTCCACCTGTTCGTAGAGTTTTTGGACTTGGGTATAGTTACCGGGAGGAACATTCGCCATTGCTTTCTCTGCTTCTACTTTTTCGGTTTCTAACTGAGCAATTTTCCCTTCTAAACCGTCAAATTCACGCTTTTCCCAAGAGGATAACCTGCGCTTCTTTTTATTCTCAGTCTCTTGAGGTTGAGATTGAGATGTTGTTTGCACCGTCTCGATATTATTCTTGGCTTTTTCTGTAGTATTGGTAATTTCTTTCTGCTTTTCTTCTTCTGCTTGCTTGTAATCTAGATAAACAGAATAATTACCAGGATATTGGCGAATATTTCCGCCTTCTTCAAAAGCAAAGATGGTTTCTACAGTGCGGTCTAAGAAGTAGCGATCGTGTGAAACAACAATCACACAGCCAGAAAATTCTTCTAAATATTCTTCTAAAATAGCTAAAGTCTGTACATCCAAATCATTTGTTGGCTCATCAAGGATGAGAACATTAGGCGCACTCATTAAAACGCGCAATAGAAACAACCGCCGTTTTTCTCCACCGGAAAGTTTATGAATGGGAGAATACTGTTGATTCCCTGAGAACAAAAAACGTTCTAGCATTTGAGAAGCGGTAATTCTCATTCCATCAGAAGTTTGAACGTATTCTCCTTCCTCTTTGATGTACTCGATCGCCCGTTGATTCAAGTGAGACGCCGATTGTAATTCTTCAGAATGCTGGTCAAAATAACCGATGTGAATCGTAGCTCCAATATCGACACTTCCAGAATCTGGTTTAACCCTTTCAATAATGATATCCAATAAAGTAGATTTACCTGCGCCATTTCCGCCGATGATACCAATACGGTCATCTGGGCTAAATTCGTAGGTAAAATCTTTAATTAAAGTACGTTCGTTGTAGGACTTAGAAATATTGGTCAGTTCAATAACTTTTTTACCAATGCGACGGGTGGGTGTGGAAATATCTACTTTACCCTGAGCTTGTTTAAACTCAGTTTCTTGCATATCATGAATTCGGTCAATTCTAGCCTTTTGCTTAGTACTGCGAGCTTTTGGTCCTCGTTTTAGCCATTCCAACTCGCGTCGCAAAACCCCTTGATGTTTGCGTTGACTGCTAAGGCTAGATTCTTCTGCTAGGGCTTTCTTTTCCAGATAGTATGAATAGTTACCACTGTAGGTGTACAAATCCCCACGATCTATTTCAATAATTCGACTGGTGACTTTATCCAAAAAGTAGCGATCGTGAGTTATGAGCAAAAGCGCCCCATTATAGCGATTCAAGTAACTTTGTAACCACTCCACCGAGTTAGCATCTAAATGGTTTGTCGGCTCATCCATCAGTAACAAATCGGGTTCCGAGAGCAAAGCCGTAGCTAAAGCAATGCGTTTGCGATATCCTCCGGATAAACTTCCCACCATTGCATTAAAGTCTGTAATCCCTAATTTGGAAAGAATAATCTTAGCATTAGTTTCCAAATCCCAAGCACCAGATGCTTCCATACGCTCCATGACAGAAGACATCCGCGCCATAATTTGTTTATCCTCTGGTGCTTTAGCTATCTGATGGGAAAGTTCTTCATACTCCCGCACCAAATCCATTTGTTCCCCACTGTCCGCAAAGACTTGCTCTAAAACTGTATGGTTTTCATCCACATCTGGCTGCTGGGGTAGATATATAATTCTTGCTCCCGAATTGGTTAAGAGTTGTCCCCCATCACTTGGTTCAAGTCCCGCAATCATTTTTAATAATGTTGACTTACCAGAACCATTGGTTCCAATTAAGCCAACCTTATCAGTCGCATCCAAGCTAAAGCTTGCATCTTTTAAAATTTCCTTAATACCGAAGTCTTTTTTGACTGACTGTAGTGTAATAATACTCATAAAGTTAAACAATAATCAATAGCTAAAAATTAGAGACCGTTTTTGAGAAATATGAAGTAGCAACATCAGCGTTTAGCTGTCAGCTATCAGCCGTCAGCTTAATAGAGCTATAGGAGTACTTAATTAGCTTATCAAAAATGCTTAGAGAACGTCCGAAAATATGTTTCCAAGCAGACATCACCCGCTACTCTTGCGTCCAATCTTCGATGCTTAAACCCCTAGTTTGTGTGAACTACCCACAGTGCCGCAAGCGGTCACAGTGGGCTTCTGCCGTCCCAT
>JAWQFQ010000157.1:0-21808 GCA_035967975.1 Scytonema sp. PMC 1070.18 | reverse complement strand
CTCCTCTTCAACCCCACCCCCTACCCCCAGCCTTGGCGCAATGGGATGACAAAACAAACAGTGGTGATTACTTCTCCCAAGTCACTCAAACAGAAGTCGGTTATCTCGTTTGGTCGCAGTTTCCCGTTCGGGTTTACGTGGAACCACTGACAACAATAACCAATCCTCAAGCAGAAGCATGGGTGAATGCTATCTTACAAGTAGTAGAAGAGTGGAATGTGTACTTACCTTTGACAGTGGTAGAAAAGTCAGAGGACGCTGACATTACTTTTATGCGGAAAGCCCCACCCCTGCAATTTGCTCGCGATGGCAAAATTCTCCGTGCGCGTTCCGCCCAAACTACCTACAAGTTTTACACAAGCAGCGATCGTCTTTTATCCCACCGCTTCACAATCCTGCTGAGTCCTAGTTAAACAGGTCAATACCTCCTAGCCGCAGCTCGCCATGAACTCGGTCACGCCTTGGGAATTTGGGGACACAGTCCGTTACAATCTGATGCTTTGTATTTTTCCCAAGTCCGCAATCCACCTCCAATTTCTTCTAGGGATGTGAATACTTTGAAGCGGGTTTATGAACAGCCAACGCGTTTGGGATGGAGAAGTGAGGAGAAGAAGCAGGGCGCATAAATTCGCACCTTGTTATGCAACCAGCATTAAACTGTGGTGCTGTTAACAAAATTTAATACTGTTATAAATAATACCTTTGAGGGAAGTCTAAATATAAGTATTTTATTCCACAAAGGTATTGGTAATGAGAGCTATCTACAAAGGGACAAGTCTCTGGAGTCAGTTACTTCTAGCGTCATTTACAACTGGGTTATTCACTTCCACGATATCATTACCAACCCTAGCTCAAGTCACATCTGATGGCACGACTAACACTACTGTCAACGCCAATGGTAATGATTTTACTATTCTTAATGGCATAAATAAAGGTAATAATTTATTTCACAGCTTCAGTAATTTCTCTGTGCCGACAGGTGGTAGCGCAACCTTTGATTTAACGAACACACCAAATATTACAACCATATTTAGTCGGGTGACAGGTGGGAATGTTTCTAATGTTGATGGGGTGATTCGCACCCTCAATAGCAATAACCCTGTGAGTTTATTTTTGATGAATCCCAACGGTATTGTATTCGGACCAAATGCTAGCCTGAATATTGGTGGTTCGTTTGTCGGGACGACGGCGAGTCGTATTAAGTTTGCTGATGGAACAGAATTTAGTGCCACCGATCCAGCCGCACCACCTCTGTTGACTATGAGTGTGCCGATCGGATTGCAAATGGGGACAACCGCAGGTGCGATCGCAGTACAAGGTGTCCCTGCCAACAATTTTCTCTTTCGGATGCCAACATTATCGATGGCACCGAATCAAACGTTGGCTCTGATTGGCGGGCAAGTTGATATCAATAGTGCCAACATTTCTGCGCCGGATGGTCATGTGGAACTGTGGGCAATGCAAAATGGCACGGTGAGTATCCCTCCCTCTGGCAACTGGCAATTGGCGAGTTCGTCCCCCTCGCCAACGTGGGGTACCGTCACGTTGCGACAGTCCTCCTATATCAACACCAGTGGAGCTACGGGGGGCGCAATTAACATCCGGGGACGTGGGTTAACCTTGCAAGATGGTTCAAATATAGAATCGTCTACTGGTGCGAATGGGCAAGGACAGGGCATTAACGTCCAGACCACAGAATTTGTAGATTTGTTGGGTGTCTCTCATCCCGATAATTATATATCTCCAGGATTAATGACCAGTATAACTGGCAGTGGAGCGAAGGCTGGGAATATCACGGTGGATACGCCACGATTACGCCTTGACAGTGGAGGATGGATAAATTCGGTCAACTTTGGCATTAACTTGCTTACTTTTGCTCCCATCAACAACGCCAAAACAGGTGATATTACTGTTCATGCTGCTGATGTAGAAATCAGTGGTTATACCCCATCTATCAGTCCACTTACAGGAGTGAATGTAGCAAGTTTCATCACAACAGTTGTGATGGGAGGACAACAAAATGAAAGTGGTGCAATTGCGGTAGAGGCTGAACGGGTACGTCTAATAGATGGGGGACACATCAGTACTGATTTGCTGGGAATTTTCCCACCTGCATATACAATCGGCAAGGCTGGAGATATTTCTGTAACGGCAACTCAGAGCCTGGATATTCTCGGTACAACCCCGGCTAATTTTAACAGTGCAATCATTAGTTCCATTCAAAACTTGGCGGATGGTCAAGGGGGCAATGTTACTATTAACACAGGGCAACTCACAATCGCTGGTGGTGGAACCATCTCCAGTCAGGTTGTAGGCAGTCAGAACGCGGAGATTGCGGGCAAGGGCAAAGCAGGAAATATCACCATTAAAGCCACTAATGTGCAAGTCAGCAATCCCGTGGTTGATTTGTTTAGTCAGGCTCCCAGTGGTATCACTGTGGCAGTAGGGCAGAATGCCACCGCTCAGGGGGGCAACATTAATCTGACAGCCGATAGCTTACGTGTATTCAATGGTGGACAAATTACTTCTTCCAGCCAGGGTCAGGGAAATGCTGGTAGTGTTAACCTACAATTGAAAAATCTTGACGTACAAGGAACTTCCCAAAACTTAATTAATGGTAGCTATCTCAATAGTGCGATCGCTGCATCTTCTGGTATTAGCTTTGCTGCGGGGTCTATAAATATCACATCAGATGCAGTGCGTGTCGGAGATAATGCGGAAATCACTGTGAGTAATACAGGCAGTGGCGATGCGGGCAACCTAAATATTACTGCTAATAACATCTTCCTTGACAATGGGGTCAGTCTACGTTCTGAGGTGAAGGTCGGTGGTCAGGGTAACATCCACCTTGATGTCAATGATGTTTTGCTATTACGGCACGGCAGTAAAATCATCACCAATGCCCTAAGTACTTCCACTGGCGGCAACATTAATATCAATGCGGGGTCGATTGTCGCTGTCCCAAAAGAAAACAGCGATATTTCGGCTAATGCCGTACTCGGAAGTGGTGGCAATATCCAAATCACAACTCACGGTATTTTTGGATTGGAGTTCCGCGACCAACTCACTGATGAAAGCGATCTTACTGCCAGTTCTCAGTTTGGTGTAAATGGCACTGTTCAAGTCAATACTATCGGTGTTGACCCCAACTCAGGTTTAGTCGAACTGCCAGAGAATTTTACCGATCCATCCCAGAAAATTGCTAGTGGTTGTTCTGTTAATACTGGTAGTAGTTTTGTGACAACGGGACGAGGTGGAATACCGCGAAATCCGACGCAGGAATTGAGGAGCGATCGCCCTTGGTCTGATACTCGTGATATATTTGCATTCCACACAACAAAACCAGCACAAGCCCAAATACCAAAACCTCCAGAAATACTTGTCCAAGCTACTTACTGGCGACGTAATACCCAAGGCAAAGTTGAGTTAATTGCCGATAAATCTCCCGCTCAAGTACAAATAGCTTTAACCTGTGCTGCTGCACTCTTTTAAGGAGGGGAGATGTCAAAGAAGAGGCACCTTTGAATACCCCATCCATGAAAGGAGAGGCTTGACCGAATTACGAATTGCAGCGCTTCGCTGCTTGACGGGAGATGAGGAGAAAAGTTGCCCTTCCAAAGAATTTATTCGCTTGCTTGAAACCAGATTGCTCTGGTCAAAAGAATCTCTAATTTCTGCGCCTATAGTTTAGTTCCGTATACTTGTCGGTTAATGGTATTTGAGGTTTCAGAAACCCGGTTTCTTAAAGAAACCGGGTTTCTAATTTTTGCCGGGTTTCTAATTTTTGCCGATCGCTGTTTATTGGCTAACGACTCTTGAACTTTCTACACACGACTCAGGCTGAGGAGTTCTTGGGGAGAAGCCAGCATATCAATCGCTACGAAGAAAATCTTTCCTTCAGGATTGATTAAGAAACGCCATGCAATATTCATCCCTACGTTGACACCGAACCAAGGCGTTTGTACCACACCTGTGATTTTAATCTGCTTAGAGCCGTCTGGTTGAACTTCACAAATACCTTGTTGGGGCATAATATTCAGTCCTTGTGCTTCTTCACGCATATAGCGGGTGATCGCCTCAGGACCAACAATAGGCTTCTGGAATGGAGGTTGTAAAGCACCGTCAGCAGTAAATAGAGCCACAGCAGCATCAAAGTTGTCTGAATTCATGGCTTGAATGTAGTTCAGTACAGCTGGCTCTGTCACCCCTTCAATCTTGACTGAAGTGATGACTGGAGTCGTGCGTTGGAACGCAGGCTCTTCACCAGTTTTGCGGGAACTGCTGGGACCGAGATCGGAAGCATCAAAGCCCATGTCTACTACAGCATTCCGCAGTACAGTGATTTGCTGACCTGGATCGAGTTTCTGGGTTGCTTCCAGGACTGCTTTTACGCCAATAGACATTTGATAACCGGTTGGAATGGGCGCGACGACTCCCTGCTTCATTAGTTCTCCTAACTCATACCAGAAAGCCAACTTGGTATTCACACTGAAGAACCCGTAGGAACGGCTAATGGGAGTGTCAGCACGGTTAGCAATATCACGCATAACCTTTGTTTGCTCGTCAGCAGACATCTGCTTAATTTGGTTCAGCAAACTTTCTGCTAATTGCAAGCGTGCTGCTCCTGGTGCTGCAGGAGTAATGGTACGACCCATTTCCGTGTATGCATACCAGAGATATGCTAGCTGGTCGTCAACGCTGAGTTGATCGAACAATGCTAAAGTGGCTGGAATCGGACTGGGAACTTGAGTGTTAGCGAAAATATTTTGAGCGGACTCAAGAGTTAAAGCCACGATTGAAACCTCCAATATTGCTGAATCGATTACTTTCGAGTTCTAACAGACGAAACTTTAATCTAAAGTCCTTCGTTTAGCACAGTATTTCACAGGTTCGCAGCGATTAGGTTTGTAGCTGCAGTGCATACGCTGTTCGCGCCGCGTGGCGTCAGCCACGCACAACTACAAGCCTTCATTTCGATACGAATTTACAAAATGTAGTACTTAGGACTTTAGTATCAAAAGCGAAACAAAACTAATTAAAGTAATCGCAAAGTTATACTTTGAGCGGTCAGCACTTCAGCTATCAGCCATCAGCTAAGAACTAATGGTAGCAAGTGCTCTTAGCTCAACCAAAAGCTCAGTTTATGACCGTAAAAAGTATACGTTCTTCCAGATACTTTATAAATCTAGAAGGTTACCTTGCAATTATGCATTCAAACCAATCCCTAAGGCGTTTGATCGCCCTAGATTATAAAAGGGTAAGGGTACCCTATTCGCAAGTGTTTTTGCTAAAGGTTAAGCTTTTACGTAAATAAATGTAACAGACTTTTTAACTTTTGTAAACTTTTTTAATAAATTTTGTATCAAAGGAAATCTTTATCCTATATATCGAGTGTAATGGCTGTTGCAAAACTTTGATAAGGCTTTAGGGTAATATAATCAAATATTCTCGTTGGTTTCAGGAAATTCGTAACAGCGAGAGGTATAAGCCAATACCAGAGGGAAGAAAGAGATTTTCAGCATGATTTATCTCTCAAGATGTACGCTCTTACACTCATTGCTGAAACTCTTGATAGAGAACAGGATTTTTTCCCTCAGATACAACGGTAGCAAGTCATGAGGATGAATTATGGTTTATTTGGGATATGCTGCACTGTTTGTACTTCTACTGACTGGAATGCTAGGTTCAATGTATCAAATGAGTGCTGCTTTAGATGAAGCTGATATTCCAAGCTTTTCTATTTGGACAAGTATTGCTTGTGTGATTGCTGGTATACCAACAATGTTGTGGTAGAAAGAGACGTTGCATATAACGTCTCTACGCTATCTCTTTTGCCTTACACCCCCACACCCTTACACCCTTATACCCTTACTTCAACTCGTAACCAAACAGATTTGGGTCAACTTCTCCCAACTGCAAATCAGCTAAACCGTACTCCGCCCATCGTCTATCGACCATCGCCGCTACGTCTGGGTCGGACTCTAAGGCTGCACCCCATTCGTGTTCGGTTTCTGGAGGAATTTTAGTTGTTGCATCAATTCCCATTCTTCCTCCTAAACCAATCTTCTCGCTAGCAAAATCTAAACTGTCAAAGGGTGTATTTGGCAAAATAAATACATCTCGTGTGGGATCGACTTTAGAACTAATCGCCCATACAACTTGACGTGGGTCGCGTATGTTAATTGTCTTGTCTACCACAATCACAAATTTAGTGTATGTAAACTGTGGTAATGCACTCCAAAAAGCTAAAGCTGCCCGTCGCGCTTGTCCCGGATATGCTTTATCTATAGATATGATTGCCGCTTTGTAACTTAAAGCTTCCATCGGTAGGAAGAAATCGACAATTTCTGAGACTTGTTGTCGTAAAATCGGGGTGTAAATTCGGTTGAGTGCGATCGCCATCATGGCTTCTTCTTTCGGTGGGCGTCCGCTGAAGGTGGTGAGGTAAATTGGGTCTTTGCGGTGTGTCATACAATGGAAGCGAATTAACGGAGAATCTTCCACACCACCGTAATAACCCATATGGTCGCCAAAGGGACCATCCGGTAAAACCTCCCCTGGGGTAATCGTTCCTTCTAGAACAATTTCTGAATCTGCTGGTACTTCCAAATCGACGGTTTTACACTTAGCTAACTGTACGCCGGAACCGCCATATAGTCCAGCGAATAACCATTCTGATAGGTCTACAGGGATTGGTGTGGCAGCTGCCATAATAATGAGAGGGTCTACACCGAGTGCGATCGCCACCTCTAATTTTTTCCCATGTTCTGCTGCTTTACGTAAATGCCTAGCTCCACCCCGCACCGACAGCCAGTGAACGGTCATTGTATTTTTAGATTGTAGTTGCAAACGATACACACCTACATTAGGCGTACCTGCTTCACAATCCTTGGTAATGACCAGTCCTAAGGTAATAATCTTGCCAGCATCCTCTGGATAAGGACGTATTAAAGGTAACTTCCTTAAGTCCACCCCATCCCCTTGAAAAACCACTTGCTGACAAGCAGGGAAAAAGTCCCGCCCTGGTTTCGCCTTCAAGACATCAAATAACACCTTCCCAAACTCCACCGCTTGAGCAATTTTTTTGGGAGGTTTTGGTTGTTGGAGCATCGCCAATTTTTTCCCCAATTCCTCCAACTCTTGGGGATGCTGCATATTCATAGCCCAGCAAATCCGTTCTACGGTTCCCAGTAAATTCACCGCTACTGGGAAGGATGCGCCTTTGACATTTTCAAAGATAAGTCCGGGACCACCTTTTTGCAGCATCCGATTCGCAATTTCAGCAATCTCTAAATCTGAATCAACCGGAACTGAAATCCGCTGTAATTGTCCTTTGTCTTCTAGAAGTTTAATGAATCCCCGCAAATCTCTAGTCATTAGCCATTCGTAAGTTATGAGTCTTTAGTCATTGTCTCTCAAGAAATACAGGGTGTGGGGTGACCAAATAATTCGTAATTCGTAATTCGTAATTCGTAATTGAAGTTAAACCACATCTACCTTGAAAACCATAGTTTTTGTATAATTATCGAGAAAATGCATTATTTCTGACAAGTAACTGCGTAGTTGATTTAATATGACCAGAATATATGACACCTTTCTCGCAGGTGGTCTTGTCATGTGGCCTCTGTTGGGTTTATCTATTGTGACTGTAGCCTGCATTATGGAAAGAAGTTGGTTCTGGTGCAGGTTAGTGCTCAAAGAAAAGCAGGTGGTGCGTGAAGTCCTGACAGCAGCAAAGGTAGATTTACAGAAAGCGGAGATAATAGCAGAACGTGCTGGAGATATCGCCATTGGTCGCTTTCTCATAGAACCTTTGAGACTCATCAGATTTAGAAATCTCTCTCCTGAAAACATCCATTTAGCAATCAAAGCTGCGTGGGACAAGGAATTGATGGAAATGCGTAAGGGCGATGTGTTGCTGGAAAGTATCATAGCTATCGCCCCTTTACTAGGTATTTTAGGTACAGCAAGTGGACTCATCACTGCTTTCACTCAACTCAAAACTGGTAATGAAAATTTTTCAGCGTTTTATACTGGTGTTGCACAAGCCCTCATAACTTCTACCACTGGGATCGCAATAGCAATTTTTGCTTTTGTCTTTTTGCGAATTTTTTGGATTTTGCGATCGCAACAAATGGACTTTTTCTCTCAAGTCGGCAATGATCTAGAATTAATTTACCTACAACTCTGGTACAAACCCTCCACCCCTAAATTCATCACAGAAAAAAAACAAACCCCCCCCGATTCCACCTTTTCATAATTCATCATTCATCATTCATAATTCCTACAAAGGTACAGTTCTCCAAGACACAATAATAGCTTCTGTTTTATTTACAGTTGGTGCAAAAGATAGGTAACGAATGAACTCACCTTTTTTCACCTCATACAAAGGTCCTCCACCGTATACACCGATAAGAGCAACTTGAAAACCTTGAGCTTCTAGCTTACTTTTTACAAGCAGAGCCACTTGATTAGGAGTTTTACCAATAGCTGTACCGAAAATATCCTCTAAACCCACCTTAGAAAAAGCAAATTGATTGGGTTGAGCAAAATCCAAATTTGCTGTGAAAACAATTTCTTCTTGAATGCTAATGAAGATAGAATCAAAAATTGATTTTTCTGAATTTTGGAGTCTAGACTCAGATGATTGCAAGTTAAGTTGGTCTGGTAAAACTGATATCGAATCAACAGAGTCCTGTTGAGCCCTTGTGCTTTTAGAAGCATCGGAAACCTCTGAATCAAAAACAGTTGAATCAAAAACAGTCGAAGTTTTGGTAGAGCGAGAATCAAATTGTTGATTGGACTGAGCCATAGATTGTGTTGCGTCGTTATCTATGCTATTCTGTTCCCAAGTATCCTCAGAATTTCTACGAGCTTTCAATTCCCATAGGTCTGTATTTTCTTGATTTACTGTCTCCTGTTGCTGTCTCTCTACGTCCGCCTTTATTGTTAAGTCTTCTGTTGCTCTCATATCTCTGATTTCCATTGTTGGAGTGGGTAGGGGGAGTGGTGGTTTTGTAACAGTTGATAAATCATCTATTGACAAAGAGTCTATCTCAGGAGGTTTGGGATTTACAAGCATATTTGTTGCACTGAAAATTTCTGTATCAGAATGAGATGGAAGCCATTCTAAGGATTCATTTTTGCTTGTTATTTTAGACAGTTTTGACTTTCCCAAAAAAGAGGAAGATATTGGAATGGAGAGTAATATGCCATGTAATACTATTGACAGTATTAGCATGGGTGGAGAAATTTCTTGTAAAGAAGTTAGTAAATTCTCGATAGCTAGTAATTTAAGCATCAATTAGGGTTTTAGAATCAGGACAGCTTTAGTAAGCGTAAGCATTCAGCTATTAGCGGTCAGCCTTCAGCTTTTCAGTAGATTTTATTTGTATTTTCGCACATACTATCGCAGTTCTAAATGCAAGATAAAATTTTTGTGGGGACTGCTAAGGGTTAATGGTTAATGGTTAATGGCTAAGAGGTTGTTTGAAAAGTGGTTGGCTGTGATTTTAGGTACTTACCGATCCCCCCTAGCCCCCCTTAAAAAGAGGGGAGAAAATCTCTAACAGTCCCCCTTTTTAAGGGGGATTTAGGGGGATATTGAATGTGTATGCTACTGATGAAAGGACTTAGAAAACATCCTCTAATAGTAAAAAAGCAGTTAGCAATTAGCTCTTCAAATAATTTATAGTATTGTTAATTTCTTCTTTATTTCTTTTTCACATAAACATTTAATCAGATATTTACTAATATTTAAACTTTTATTTATATTTTTTTAAATTATTCTTAACCTTAATTATTGTAGCTTATTGGCTGTGGTGTTCACAAATTATAAGGTTGTTCCTTAAATAACGAGGGGATATGATACCCACTACCGTTTTGAACCGTGTAGTTACTGCTTCAGCGATTTCAGCTGTTGTAGCTTTTGGACCAATATTTTCAGCAGCAATTGCTCAACAAAAAACCGCCCTCAATGGCGCAGGTGCAACTTTTCCTGCTCCACTTTATGAACTTTATGCTCGTGAAGTTAGGAAGAAGCATCCAAACCTCTCTATCAACTATCAAGGAGTTGGTAGCGGTGCAGGTATTCGTCAATTTACGGCTGGAACTGTTGACTTTGGTGGAAGTGACGCCGCAATGACTGATGAGCAAATGGCTCAAGTCAAAAGAGGTGTTATTTTAGTACCTACTTCAGGTGGTGCTGTTTCTGTTGTTTATAATCTTTCTGGTGTAAAAGAACTGAAACTTTCCCGTGAGGCGTTATCAGGGATTTTTTCTGGTCAAATCAAAAGCTGGGACGATGCACAAATTAAAAAAGATAATCCTGGTGTAAATCTACCAAAGCAAGCGATTAGACCCGTTGTTCGTGCTGATAGCAGCGGTACGACGTTTATTTTCACAAACCACTTAAGTGCTATTAGTCCCTATTTCAAGGGTAGAATTGGAGCCAGCACATCTCCAAAATGGACTCTTCAAAATGTTTTGAAAGCCAAAGGAAACCCAGGCGTAGCTAATTCAGTACGTAGTACTCCTGGTTCTATTGGGTATGTTGAGTACAGTTTTGCCACATCCAACAAGCTAAACTCAGCACAAATCCAGAATAAGCAAGGACAATTTGTAGCTCCTTCTCTACAAACTGCTAACCAAGCTTTATCGACTGTAGAATTTCCAAAAAACAATCGCGTTTTTGTAGGCGATCCAGGACAAGGTTATCCTATCGTTGGTATGACTTGGATGTTGGTTTACAAAAATTATCCAGACGCAGCCAAGAAAACTGCTATGAAAGACTGGATAACTTGGGTGTTAAATGACGGTCAACAGTTGAATGATAACCTCAACTACACCCGCGTTCCAGCCCCTGTTGCACAACGGGTATCTCAAGAGGTAAACAACACTCTCAAGTAGAACTGTTTGTTGTCTCTTTTCACCTAAAACAATGCGATCTACTAGGGTGGGCGCAGCCCACCCTAATGTCATGAAAATAGTCTAATGTCTTGATAAGTAATGGCTAATTTCTCTGACCCAGCTAATATCAATCAACCACATCTGATTGATGAAAGTACAGACATAACAGCTACCAGCGGAACAAATTTCTGGATAGACCGAGCATTTACTTGGTTAATCTATATATTTGCAGCTCTGACAGTTACAGTCCTGTTTTGGATGAGTTGGATAATTTTTAACCAAGCTCGACCAGCTATTGCAAAGTTTGGATTAGGTTTCTTGTGGAGCCAAAACTGGGATGTCACTGAATTGGTTTTTGGTGCTTTACCCTACATTTACGGAACATTAGTCAGTAGCACTGTTGCTATGTTACTGGCTGTGCCAGTAGGATTATCAGTAGCTTTAGTTACAAGTGAGAATTTTCTTCCTCCGGCGGTAAGAACGACTACAGCTTTTATTGTAGAGCTCATAGCTGCAATTCCCAGCGTTGTCATTGGTCTATGGGGTGTTTACATTTTTATTCCAGTGCTTGTACCCCTACAAACCTGGTTATCCAAAATCTTTGGATGGATACCATTATTTAATACACAAGACCCTTTTGGGTTCAATATGTTGACGGCTGGAATAATTCTCGCGATCATGATTTTGCCAACAATGGCAGCTATTAGTCGTGAAGTTTTATTAGTGGTTCCGAAAGAATTACGCAGCGGGGCTATGGCTTTAGGTTCTACCCGTTGGGAAACTATTGTTCGGGTCATATTACCTGCTGGTTTTTCTGGTATCGTAGGTGCGGCGATGCTGGCTCTGGGGAGGGCTTTGGGGGAAACAATGGCTGTCACGATGGTGATTGGAAATTCGGCTCAGATTAGTCTTTCACTGCTCGATCCAGCTTATACAATCCCCTCTGTTCTAGCTAACGAATTTGCAGAAGCTCAAGACCCGTTACATCTTGGGGCTTTAACTTATTTAGGTTTGATTTTGTTTGCTGTAACTTTAGCAGTCAATATTTTGGCTGTGGTCATTGTTCAAGTGGTCGGTCGTAAGGCTAAATGAACAAACCTCCTCCCCCTACACCCCACACCCCACACCCTTACACCCTTACACCCTTACTTTCCCCACACCCTCATTTTTGTATCCTCAACCATTGACAGCAGTGTCCCTTAAAGTATATTTCCAAGGAAGACACTAAAATTACACAGGAATTTTAAGATGAAAAGGCACCAAGCATGATGAATGGTCGTCAAGATTCTGAAATAGATAAGTCTGTAGTGGCGGAAATATGTAGCCCTCTACCTGCTTTCAGGTCACTGTTTAACTATGGGATGAGTGCGATCGCATTTTTCCTCACAGCAATTGCTTTGGTTCCGTTATTGTCACTGTTATGGGAAATCATCAGACGGGGAATCACAAGTCTCAGACCGTCGATGTTTGTCACACCAGTTATTTTTGATGGATTCGGGAATGCGATTGTTGGGACTCTGACAATGGTGTTTATAGCTGCATTGTTCAGTATTCCGACAGGAATTGCGACAGGGATATTCTTGTCAGAAATTGGGAGAGGAACTCGAATGGGTCGTGCTGTTCGCTTTGTGGCTTCTATCCTGACGGGAGTTCCTTCAATTGTTGTTGGTATTTTTGCCTTCGGTGTTATTGTATTGCTAACTAAACAATTTAGCGCGATCGCAGGAGGTTTTGCTCTAGCAATACTTATGCTACCAGTTGTCGTCTTAACAACAGAAGAAGCTCTCAAACTTGTTCCCACTTCCATGCGTCTTGGCTCTGCTGCGTTGGGGGGGACTCGCTTTCAAACAACGGCTCGGGTTGTTCTGACAGCAGCTCTTCCCGCAATTACCACAGGGGTTTTATTAGCTGTAGCCCGTGCGGCTGGTGAAACAGCACCTTTGATTTTTACGGCTTTATTCAGTTTGGATTGGTCACCGGATTTATTCAATCCAACAGCCTCACTATCAGTCCTCATTTTTAACTTATACAATGACCCCTCCCCAGAAAAGACCGCACTCGTCTGGACGACATCTCTTGTCCTAGTTGGGATGATTCTCATTATTAGTATTCTCGCTCGTGTATTTACAAGAAAGAGAAGCATGTAAATCGCAACTCCAATAACGTTGTGCATTTTTATTTTTTTATTTAACACCCTATGAATAAGTTAATACCAGCCATCACAGTCAGGAAACTCAGCTTCTACTATGGCACCTCCAAGGCTCTAGAAGGTGTATCAATGGATATTTACCAGAACCACGTCACCGCAATTATTGGTCCTAGTGGATGTGGGAAATCAACCTTTATTAAATGTCTCAATCGCATTAGTGAATTAGAAGGACCAGTGAAAGTCGATGGGAGTGTAGAATTTTACGGTCAAAATATTTACAATCCCCGTGTCAATTTAAATCGTTTGCGTCGCCAGATAGGTATGGTCTTCCAAAAACCAAACCTTTTTCCCATGAGTATCTATGATAACGTTGTCTACGGTATAAAAATTGCGGGATGGCGTCCGAGAGGAGAATTAGATGAAATCGTGGAATCAGCGCTCAGAGGTGCGGCTATTTGGGATGAGGTAAAAGATAAGTTAAGCAAATCTGCTTTAGGGCTTTCAGGGGGTCAACAACAACGGCTGTGTATTGCGCGTGCTTTGGCGGTAAAACCAAAAGTTCTCCTCATGGATGAGCCTTGTTCAGCACTTGACCCGATCGCAACAATGAAAATTGAAGAACTCATTCACAGCCTACGTGATGAACTGACAATCGCCATTGTAACTCACAATATGCAGCAAGCAGCCCGCGTTTCTGATTTCACCGCTTTTTTCAGTACCGATGAAAGTCGTATTGGTCAAATGGTGGAATTTGGAGAAACCACCCAAATTTTCAGCAACGCCACCGATGCGCGTACCCGCGATTACACATCCGGACGCTTTGGTTAAGGTTTGTTTAATCAAACCACACTAAATCCACATTTTTTAGTAGCGTAATTGTTCGTAGTTGCGCTTTAGCGCTATAACCAAATAGTCGCTACAAAACCGTGTATTTTTTTTAGTTAAGAAAATCAATTTATATACATAAATTAACTTGTTAATAGTATAAAAATATGCTGTTTTCTACCACCACTTTGAATCTTCCACTAACAACATCATTAGTGACTTTTGCTGTGTTTTTTGGGTCTCCCTTGACAGCAATTGCTCAAGCAGAAACCCTCAAAGGAGCAGGAGCAACTTTTCCAGAACCCCTTTACAAACGTTATTCTCAAGAAGTTAAAAAAAAGCATCCAGACCTGGTCATCACCTATCAAGGAACTGGTAGTGGTAACGGAGTGAATCAATTCCTTTCTGAAACGGTAGACTTTGCTGGTAGCGATGCTGCTATAACTGATACAGAAAAAGCAAAAGTTAAAAGAGGCGTTGTTTTAGTCCCTACCGCTGGAGGTGCTGTTTCTGTCGTTTATAACCTTCCCGGTGTTAAGAATCTAAAATTATCCCGCAAGACATTACCAGCTATTTTCTCCGGTCAAATAACTAATTGGAGCGACCCTCAAATTAAAGCCGATAATCCTGGTGTTAATCTCCCAAATTTACCCATCAGACCTATCGTTCGTGCTGATAGTAGCGGTACAACATTTATTTTTTCTAACCACCTGAGTAGCATTAGCCCCTATTTTAAAAGTAAAGTGGGCGCTGGTACTGCTCCAAATTGGACGATTCCAAATATTTTAAAAGAAAGAAAAAACTCAGGCGTTGCTGGTTTAGTCAGCCGCACTCGCGGTGCGATCGGTTATGTTGAATATGGTTATGCTCTAAAAAACAAACTTAACTCAGCACAAATACAAAACAAGCAAGGACAATTTATTTCTCCTTCTGTCGAGACTGCTAACCAAGCCTTATCCTCTGTAGAATTCCCTTCCGATTTTCGCGTCTTTATTAACGACCCAGCACAAGGTTATCCTATCGTTGGTTTAACCTGGATGATGGTTTATAGGAACTACCCCAACGCCAACAAAGGAATTGCAGTCAGGAATTGGGTTAATTGGGTCTTAACTGAGGGTCAAAAGTTGAATCAAGAACTTAACTATACCAGAATCCCAACTAGTGTAGCAGAACGGGTGATGAAAGAAGTCAACGGAACGGGTAAAAAGTAAAAAGAAAGAACGCTGACATAATTATGAAGTTTTGTAAAGATTTAAAGAGCTTTGCGTACAACTTACTGGTAAGATTGATTAGTAAATTAGGAACTATGCGCTTTTGTAGAAGACAACAGTGCTTATAGTTTATTGCTTAAAACCAAGTTTATATCTGGCTTAGTCGCACTTTCCCTCAAGAAACACAGGTGTGTAGAGTGTAAGGAAATAAGTGTTTCTTTTATTCGCATGGGTTGCAGATGCTACCCGTAAGGCACGTTCAAAGAACTTAGTTTGATATCGAACACTTAATTTGAGCAGGGGTAACGAACATGGCAATTATCAACGGTACATCTGGGCATGACACTCTTACTGAAAGTCAGCAGTATATTAACTCAGTCTGATGGTGCAGGAAATGCTGGTCCCTTAGTGATTGAAACTGGGCGATTGATTGTGAGCGGAGGGGCAATAGTTTCAACTACTAGCACTAATTCAGGAGATGGAGGTACGTTGAGTGTGACGGCTTCTGATTCGATACAATTAACTGGAGGCTTCACATCAGTTAATAATTCATCTCCTAGCGGTTTGTTTGCTTTGGCAACGGGTTCTGGCAGACCTGGTGATTTATCGATTACAACCAAGCAATTAATTATCCGAGATGGAGCAAGAGCTACAGCTTCTAACTTTGGCTCATCTGAATTAGGAGGGACTTTAAGTGTAAATGCAACTGATTTAGTGCAACTGATTGGAACTTCACCAGATAGTCAAGTTAGTAGCGGCTTGCTTGTTGGAACTGAAGGGACTGGAAACGCAGGAAAATTAACAATTGAAACTCAGAAGTTACAAGTTTCTAATGGAGCAATTATATCTGCTCGGACTAATGGTGAAGGAAACGGAGGAAGCATAACAATAAAAGCTTCTGACTCTGTGGAGCTAAATGGCATCGCACCTGATGGTCAAAAGCCTACTGTCTTGACAACTGAAACCAGGGGTGTAAAAGATGCGGGGAATTTGACGATTGAAACTGGACTATTGACTGTCAAAAATGGAGCACAAATAACCAGTAGCAGCACAGGAGGAGGAAGTGCAGGCAATATTCAAGTCATTACAGACTCTCTTCGTCTTGATCATGGTAATATTGTCGCACAAACTGAATCAGGTAATGGAGGAAATATTACCTTATCAGTAAAAGACCTTTTAGTGCTGCGTCATCAGGGTCAAATCTCTGCGACTGCGGGTACTGATAGTGCTAGTGGCAATGGTGGTAATATTACTATCAACGCTCCCAATGGTTTTATTGTCAGCGTCCCTAATGAAAACAGCGATATCACAGCCAATGCTTTTGAAGGGAGTGGTGGTAATATTACAATCACGTCTAGTGGGAACTTCAATATTCAACAGCGCGATCGCGAAGAATTAGAGCGTGAATTGCAAACTAATGACCCAACCCAGTTAAATACTCAACGACTACCAACTAACGATATCACAGCATTTTCCCAAACTGACCCAACTTTGGAGGGTCAAATTAATATCAGTACATTAGATGTTGACCAAAAATTAAGTTTAGTGAAGCTACCTACAGTCTTAATAGATACATTAAATATAGTAGACACTGGTTGCAATGCGATCGCCAGCACAGCGAACGCAGAAGGAAGTAAATTTATCGTCACCGGGCGCGGAGGCTTACCCCCCAGTCCAGACCAACCCCTCACTACTGATGTTCTATGGTCTGATACTCGCTTAGCATTCGTTACGCCACAACAGCAAGGTCTCAAAAAAACAGTGCATCGATTACAGTCGAAGTCAGATATTATAGAAATAAATCCCGCAACGGGTTGGGTATTTGATAATCAAGGCAACGTTACCCTTATTTCTCATGCACCTAACACCCATGGTGTAAATAGTCTAGGAAAGATACCCGCTAGCTGCTCACAACGATGACTGGTCAGCTATTTACGCTTTTATAGCCGTTGATCTCACGTTAATTTAATAAACACTGTACAAAAAATAAAAATAGTGCGGTGGTCTCTACGTAGCACGTCTTTATCTAGTTGATCATCTAGAGAAAAATCTGTGCATTTTGTGAAAATCTCCACTGTCTCTTTCCTCAGCGTCCTCTGCGGTTCAAAAAAATTAATTTCACAAATTAGATAGGATTGTCATACTAAACGATTTGAGAGAAACTACTGAGCCCCAGAAACCCGGTATCTGAGAGATACCGGGTTTCTTTAAATCTCACGAATAATTTACAACGTTTCCTAGTCTGCAAAGCGCATCTGCGTTCATCTGCGTTCATCTGCGGTTAATTCTTTCTTCAGCGTACTTCACGCTTGTTGGGAATCGGCATAGGATGGCCATAAATCTAAAAAATGTAAAAAAGTCAGCATAACTAGATTATAGCAGTTATCTTAGAAGCACGAAACATGAGGACAATTTATGACTACTTCATCAAATAATAATCCAACAGGTTTCACAGATTCTAATACCCTAGAAGATGCCAGACAATTATATCAATACAATTACACCTATATTCCACCTGTAGCAATGTTGGATATATTTCCTGACATAGAGCAGTTTTCTAGGGATTGGTTATATTTACTAGCACAGAATTTGCGAATTATTTTTGTAAATACCATCATCACCAATCGCGGTAATCGTGGCTCTGCGTCAGTTCGCGATGATGTCAGAGATTTTATCCTTGAAGCCTTAGTTAAAGGTGCAATACCAGCCCAAGCCAGTGTTATTACTCATCTTTTACAAATTATCCCCCAAATGCTCCTAACAGGACTATCGAGAGATTTTAGAGAACTGGATGATTTGTTTTTTTCCCTGCTCAAAGAAAGTGGACTTTCCGTCTTAAAAGATTCTTTAGCACGGATTAAAGCACTCATGTATGAAGGACAGCCCACAGGACATATCAATAGCCTCAAGGATTATGAAAAGTTATTTCCACAGATGGAACTACCTGCTTTAGTCAATACTTTCCAACAGGATGATGTTTTTGCTTATATGCAAGTTGCAGGATACAATCCCCTCATGATTCAACGGGTTACTAGCCCAGGAGAAAATTTTCCCGTTACAAATGAGCATTATCAAGCAGTGATGGGAAACGATGATTCTTTACAAGCAGCTGGAGAAGAAGGAAGACTGTATCTAATAGATTACAAGATTTTAGACGGTGCCGTCAATGGTACATATCCCCACGAACAAAAATATTTATACGCTCCTCTAGCACTATTTGCCGTACCAAAGGGTACAGAAACGAATCGAATGTTGCGTGCGATCGCAATTCAATGCGGACAAAATCATACTCAACACCCTATTATCACACCAAACTCCGGCAAATACTCCTGGCTATTTGCCAAAACCGTCGTTCATATTGCTGATGCGAACTTCCACGAAGCCGTTAGCCATTTAGCGAGAACCCACCTATTCGTCGGTGCTTTTATTATTGCTACCTATCGCCAACTACCAGCTCATCACCCCTTAAGTGTATTGCTGCGTCCCCATTTCGCTGGTACCCTAGCCATCAACGAAGAAGCACAAAGACAGTTAATTGCTCCTTTAGGAGGAGTCGATAGATTACTCAGTTCCAGCATTGATAACTCTCGCGTATTCGCAGTCCATGGGTTACAAAGCTACGGATTCAACACAGCCATGTTACCAAAACAACTCCATTTACGTGGAGTAGATGATACAAACCTCCTACCAGTTTACCCTTACCGCGACGATGCTTTATTAATTTGGAATGCTATCCATCAATGGGTTTCCGACTACTTAAATCTTTACTATAAAACCAATGTAGATATTCAACAAGATACACATCTGCAAGCATGGGGAATGGAAGCCCAAGCATTTGACGGTGGACGCATACCTGATTTTGGTGAAGAAAACGGACGCATTCAAACACGAGAATATCTCACAGACGCCATCACCCTCATTATTTTTACAGCTAGCGCCCAACACGCTGTAGTCAACTTCCCACAAAAAGACTTAATGAGCTATGCAGGAATGATCCCTATGGCTGGTTACGCCCCAGCGTCAACCTTATTAAAACCAGAAGTCACCGAGCAAGACTACCTCAAACTGTTTCCACCCTTAGAACAAGCACAAAGACAACTCAATTTACTTTATCTATTAGGTTCCACCTACTATACCAAACTTGGTGATTATCAACAAGGACACTTTACCGACACAAAAGTTCAACCTTTGTTACAAAAATTCCAGAACCGTCTACAAGAAGTCGAACAAACCATTAATCAACGCAATTGCGATCGCCCCCCCTACACATACCTACTTCCCTCCAAAATCCCACAAAGCATTAACATCTAAACTTAGAGTAAGGTTCGTAGTTGCGCTTTAGCGCATGCATCAGCACTTTCACATTTCTTTACCTCCCTAACCTCTATCCCACCCCAATTAATTCAAAGCAAAAACCTCAAACCCATCCAATCAACATGACACTTGAAGAAAAAGTTCTCACAGGACACAAAACCCAACTTTGGTTAGTCAACATCCTCGCTAAAGTTGGTTACAACACACCAATAGGCAAACTTCTGCGTTTATGGGCTTATTATGCAGACGGGATTATTATGCTCCAACATTGGCGGGATTTTCTCTACATACGCAAGAATAACATTGGTAATAAATATTTCGCAGTAGACCACGCCATTATGCATTCTTCCCACGCCCAAGTCAAGGAATTAATGCACGTAGAACCCCAATTAAGAGGAAACGATTTAGGTATTATTAGAATACTAGCCCCCAGTTACCTACTTAACAATCCCTTAAGCTTGGGAATGAACGGGAACGAACACACAGGAGTGAGGGCTGTATTTTTGCAAGCTTTGCCCAATCCATCAGAAAAAGCTGATATGTTAGGAGAACTAGTAAATCAATGCCTTGCAGATGCAGCTAAACGGGGACAATTACACATAGGAGATGATTTACCCAGGATGATTGTGCAAATTTTGCATCAAATTGTGTTCCAGATTTCTTTATCAGATGAAGAGATTACCGCCTCAAGAAATTTTATTAAAGGGTTACCTCTTGCATCTTTACCAAACTTCATCAGCGAAAAATTGTTAGCAATTAAAACTGCACCAAATATTAAGCACCGAAAACATTTAATCGAACGCTATAAACAATCACCAAAATGGGCAGATTATATAGCAACAGCTTCCCAATATAACTTAAATCAGTACCAGATTGCTAATAGCCTTTTTGATATGATTCATATCGCCGGAACCGCTGGTACCAGTGCGCTTTTAGGCTCGGTCATTGGTGTGTTGTGTCTCAATAACGCTTTAAGAAATGATGTCATAACAGAGATTAATACCGTTTGGGATGGTAGCGAACCACTCCAGGGAAATACCATAGAACAATTGACACTCATTCAGAAAGTGATATACGAAACTGCTCGTCTCTATCCACCAGTACGATTTGTCAGTCAACTGGCGAAAGAATCAGGTGAAGTAGAAATTGGTACTAGCAAATGTCCCTTCCAAAAAGGAACCCGCTTACTAGGTTCTATTTTTACAGCCAATCGCGATCCCGATAGATACAGCAACCCAGATAACTTTGATATCACGCGGGATTTTTCTGATATTGTATCTTGGAACGGTCAAGGACAAGAACGCTCTTGTCCTGGAAAACACCTATCAATTGGTTTAATTCAAATATTCTGTTTGTATCTGTTTAAGAAGTATAAATGGAACTCAATAACTGAGGTAAAATGGGATTTTGATAAAGTCACCTCTGTCACCCCAAATGACTTGGTGTTGCAAGAATTTGGAATTTTAACCTAAGAGGATGTTTGAAACAATATCCCCCTAAATCCCCCTTAAAAAGGGGGACCGTTAGAGATTTACCCCCCTTTTTAAGGGGGGCTAGGGGGGATAGATAAGTGCCTTAAATCACAGCCAGCTACTTTTCAAACAACCTCTAAATTCAAATTCGGAGTGAAAGCTTAAAACTGTTAAAATGGGTGAGAAGCGAAGTAACGTAGTATAATATCAAATTGGGCATTTCTACAACAAATCCACAATCCAAAATCTAAAATTGAAAATCCAATGATTGGAGCCATAGAAACAAGACAACTTGATGATATCGCCACCTGGATGTTACCAATCCAAGAAACTGGTTTACCAAGCATCCTTAAAGGTGTATTTTTTATGGATGGAAATCCACTTCCAGATACTTGTATCACAATGTATAACCTGAATTGGGATGCAGAAAAATTTACCTTATTTCTACCAGTATATGCTCCATTGCAGTGGACTTTTCATAACTCGATTCAGGGATGGTTGTTGTTACGATCTGCCCAAATTGCTCGGTTTACATATAAAATTCAATTCGACGATGCAACCTTACAACGCGCTCAAATCATACCTTTGGTATTAGGATTGTCTATTCCTAAATGGATTGTTAGTTTGACGATGATTCAAACAGACGATTCAAGCAATGGAGATACTTGGCTACGCAGAAATGTTTGGTTGGGTGGAATTCCATATATTGGTGAGTATATTTTGCGTAGAGTTGTGAATGCAGATGGAAGCCATACTCCAGCTTTTAAAGAAATGCTGAATAAAGCTCCGAAGGAATGTTTAGTGGTGACTAGAGCATCGGTACAGTCAAAGTAATAACGGTTTGAAATATTTTGTGATACAAGCTATAATACTGCAATCTACCTACTTCCGAGTCCGCCTAGCCCTTTGGGAAAGCACGTTCGGTCGCA
>JAWQFQ010000156.1:0-21916 GCA_035967975.1 Scytonema sp. PMC 1070.18 | reverse complement strand
ACCCAAGCAGTGATGTTTGGAATCCCCCTAATAGAATTAGGGGGAGGATGTCAAATCCACAATCATTTAGACGAAAACTTAACTTTAGCTGAATTGGCTGCGATTGTGCAGATGAGTCCCCATTACTTTGCTAGTTTGTTCAAACAATCGACTGGACTAGCACCCCATCAATATTTGACCCAGTGCCGAATTGAGAGAGCAAAACGATTACTGCTCCACCGGAATTTAACCATTGTAGAAATTTGTCACACTGTCGGCTTTCAGAATCAGAGCCATTTTACAAAAGTCTTTCGTCAGCACACTGGAACAACACCAAAGGCTTATAGAGACGCGCTTTAAAGTTATAGGAAGAAGTGAACATTTTTCAGAAGAATAGGCAAGACAACTATAGAACGACGTGCTTGGAAGATTTTGCATACTGTTGGAATGTACTATCTTTGGTTGGCTTTTACGTATGCATTTAGTATTAACCTGAGCAAATCAATGCTGTATTTACCTTTTGTGCTCTTGCTCATCTTAGCGATCGCACTGCGCCTTATTGCTTCTGTCATTTCCAAAGAAAGTGCGGAGTAAGCTAGTCAGTTAATTGTATTGTAAACACTATAAACAAGAAAATTTTGTCAATATGGGTTTGGGGGATGCTAAACACTGCTGTAAGATAAGGTTTCCCACTGACCCGTTTCCATGCGCTAACATCATCTACCTATTGAGTATGGCTTGGAAACTTAAAAGTTAATCCATAATGGACGGCTTAAGCTAAACTAGGATTATGACAAGTCTAAAGAGCCTTACAATTCATCAATTCCGGGGTCTACGAGATCTCAATCTGGACAATCTCGGAAGAATTAACCTGCTTGTTGGCATTAACAACTCAGGTAAAACGAGTGTCCTTGAAGCACTGGCAATCTACTGCCATCCATTAGATATTAGAGTTTGGCTTAGTACTGCACGTCAGCGAGAACAGGAAAATAGAATACTTCGGACTCCGGCTCTTGATGCACTTCGGTGGTTATTTACACACAATTCTGCTTTTGATGAAGAGAAAAAACTTCAAAAGTGTACAATTGTAATCTCGAGTAGTGGCTTATTTACTGTGAAAAAGTTGATAGCTAGCTATAAAGACACAGAAGGAATATGGCTATCGGAAAAAAGAAACCAAAGAAACTTTCTTAATCGAGAGGAGCAAATCATTGAGAATGATGATGTTCCAGGAGTAAGGAAAGGAATTGATTTAAAGATAGAGGTGTATACCGAGCAGTTAAGCTTGTTTGATGAAACCCCTACCTTAAGTGAAAATTTCCAGCTTTGGGAAGATGAGTTTTTGTCTGGATTGTCTAGAAAGAAAGAGCCTAGCTTAAAAACCTCAGTAGTTACGCCATCATCTCATCGCTCTGAAATTGGTCAATTTCGTCTGCTATCAGAAGCTAGCTTCCAAAATTTTAAGTCTGATGTCATAAAATTATTGCAACAGATGGATAAAAGTATTTCTGATATAGAGATTTTACTATCTCCAGAATCCACAAGTTCTCGGTTCAACATCTACATTCAACATGACAGCCTTGGTCTTGCACCAGTAAGCACTTTTGGAGATGGAATTCGCCGCTTGCTTCACATAGCTCTACAGCTTGCAAATGTTAAGGGAGGAATACTTTTAATTGATGAACTAGAATCGACAATTCATACTGAAGCCCTTCAAAACTCCTTTAGTTGGCTTGTGAAGTGGTGTCTAGAAATGGATATACAACTATTTGCAACGACCCACAGTCTTGAGGCAGTCGATGCTTTATTGGAGGTAACTGACTCAGATTCAGATTTAGTCCTTTATCGTTTAGAACCCACGAAAGCTCAAACACGAGTAGTTAGGCATGACTGGAATAGATTAAGACGCTTACGTGAAGAACTGGGTCAGGAGGTTCGTTGGTGAATCGCCGATGTGCTTTGATAGGAGTTGAGGGAAACCACGATCAGGCTTTTTTATCGAGGATTTTGCGGAAATTACTAGGGTTTTCTGAATTTAACGGTACGAAATCAGAACTGGAACCACTATGGCGTAAATTTATTCCACAATACCCTACAAAAACAGGAAAGCTGTATACAAGGCTACCCATGCCATCAATCTTGTATACAGATTCTTTGTCAGTAGCTATATATGTGGGTGAAGGAAGTAATTTGATTGAAAATTTAGCTGATAAATTAACTGATATTTCTGATTATTCCAATGCTTTGTTTGCTTTTGCTATTGTTGTTGATGCTGATAAAAATTCACCTGCTGAAGTAGCACAGGAATATCACAACGGTTTGAAAGACTATTTTTCTGATTTTCCCTCGGCTGCGAATAAAAATGGTACTGTAGTAGAAACTCTGCCTAGGTTAGGACTATACATACTACCTAACAATCAAGATCGGGGTGTGCTTGACACTTTAATTTGTGCTTGTGGAGAAGTAGCTTACCCTGAATATATGAACAGAGCAATATCTTATATAAATCAATTTTCAGATGAAGAGATTAAGCAAATTAAGTGGAAGCCGTTTGATAGAGACAAGGCTATAGTTGCCACAGTAACAAGTGTTCTTAAGCCAGGTAAAACGAATACGACAAGCATTAAAGACGATCAGTGGGTCAGCCTTAAGACGGAGCAACAGGTTTCAGAACTTAGAAACTTAACTGATTTCTTAAAGAAATTATTAAATTTATAAAGTCCTACTATCAGTAATTTTGAAGATAAAGATTGATGGTTACAAAACTGTAGGAGAACTAATTTCAAGATATTAAATGATGAAGATGTTTATACAATACTGCGATGATTTGTCAATAGCTGAGGTGCCAGAAACCCGGTATCTCCAAGATACCGGGTTTCTCCTGCATCGCTTTTTCCGACAAGTATTGGATGTTTAACAAGCATTTGAAGGTAAAAATTTATCTTATCATGTTTGGATGAATACTTACACTGAGTTTGGGCGTTGCATGCGCTAAAGCGCAACTACAAACAGCGCTTTACAGCTCATTCCTAAACTTATACCCTCCGGCTATCACTTCCAAGTAGCCTTTTTTCCAGCCTTGGTAAATGGGAGTTTTGCCACCTTGAGCATTTTGGTAGACAGCATAATGATTTTGCCAGTTGTGCAAAGTTCCATTCCGCCAAACTTTAGGTAATTCCTGACCTTGATATTGGAGTTTTACTTTTCCTGTGATGCCTTGATATTCTACAATATTATTGTTGATTTCCTGGAGATTTAATCGAGATTGATTGAGGATTTTTTGCTGAAATTGATTCCAATTGCCGTGTGTTTCTGGCTCTCCAATTTCTAAAGCAAAACCACTGATATTTTTACCGTTACCTACAGCATTTAATATTAGGTCATCGGGGTATTTCTTCTTAATTTTATCAGTAGCTTCGGCATTAATACCCTCAATGTTAAGATTGATAGGTGTGAGGGCTAACCAAGTTTTTTCGTAACGGATAAAGGTCACACCTTTCTTGGTTTCGATTTGAGCAGATTTGGGTAGGAAAAATTGAAAAGGTACTTCTGGTTTACTATTTAGCCAAACTACCAAGTTACGGTACTGAGCAATATTCTCGCCACCAACGGATGATGAAGAAATTTGAGTCGGGTCGTTACCTGTTGCAGCCAGAAAATAATCAACACCACGTTTAGAATTAAATGTCATCATCTTAAAACCATTCCAATCCCCGCCTGAACCTTTTGCTAATGTTCCGATTTGGAAAGTGTGACCGAAATAAAGCGTTTCGTAGAAGTCTGGTTTCGCGTCACCGCCCGGTTTCCAATTTTCATAGGTGGGCTTGGAGTTGAGCAATTCAACGGGTTTTTTAAATTGCTTCTGTGCTAAAGCAACAACGGCTAAGGGTGGACGATAACTACTGGTTATGAGGTGTACTGAGTCAGCGGAAGGGTTGGTATCTTTCAGGGGTGAGTCATTAAAATACAGCCCTAACTCGTGGGTGGCGTTAGCACACCAAACACAGTTTCCCTGACTGTAATCCCGTTTAGAAGGACCGCCAAATCCGCCCCGCCAATATTTCAGCGCCCCGGAAGTAAAGAACCAATCTAATGCAGATTTAGCTAGAGATTTAACTTCTGGGTCTTTGGCAAAATCGTAAAGATTGACGTAGCTGGTAACAGCGTGTCCTAAATAGTTTTCCGAATCCCATTCGCCTTGTCCAATTTGGTAAAGAGTACGGACGTTACGTTTGATATGTTCTTTATAAAGTTTACGTGTTTCTTCGTTTCCTGTTTCTTCAGCAAATAGGTAGACAGCTACCTCACGCATGGCTCTGAGGTTATCCGTATTGCGACAATCTACCCAGGTATCACAGTTATCTGCGGAGTGTGCCCAAAATTCTCTTTCGTTGGGGAAGCGTCTTGTCAGTGGATCTACTTCCGTAAAAATCTGCATTGCCTTTTTCATTCTTTGGCGGTATTGTGGATTTAAATATGGGCCGAAGTAAAAGTATTTGCGGACTTGTCCTTTAAGGGTAAAGCCGGAGTAAAAGTCAATACCTAAGGTGTGAGCGTGGCTTTTCGCGTCGGCGTCTTCCGATTGCAGGAATGCGATCACCTTTTCACGGTTCCCAGCCAAAAAGTCCAGCATTGCTCTGGGGTATGAGCGCTTCTCACTCTCAAAAGATGTGGTTCCATAGCTTTCAAGAGCAAATTCCTCAACGACTTCTTGCGCTCGTCGCTGAAACGCCTCCTCCATTTTCGGCGTCCACTGCTTTTCTGCTTTAACTTGGGCGCAAGCCGCAGGGAAAAATATCAAGCAAATGGCAATGACGCTGGTTATGAGGGTTTTAGAATTCATGAGGAAGAGCTAGGGGATTAGGGGGGAAGAAATTTTTAAAAGAAATTTAAGCCAAATAGTCGCGTCGTTCAGTGCTACTCTTGAAGATGACATTGGAATATCTTATGTCTTTCTTGACCCTATTCTGAAATATAGCTTCAATCAATAGGCTCAGCATGGTCACCACTGCAGAAAAAACAAACATAGGTTACATTACCCAGATCATTGGTCCGGTTGTAGACGTTAAATTTACCAACGGTAAAATGCCAGCTATCTACAACGCCTTGACCATTACAGGCAAAAACGACGCCGGACAAGACGTCTCTGTTACTTGCGAAGTGCAGCAGCTGCTAGGTGACAACCAGGTACGAACTGTTGCTATGAGTTCCACCGATGGCTTAGTGCGCGGGATGGAAGTGGTTGATACTGGTGCTCCCATCAGCGTACCAGTTGGTAAAGCCACCCTTGGTCGCATTTTCAACGTCCTCGGTCAACCCGTAGACAACAAGGGACCTGTTAATTCTGAAGAAACATCTCCCATTCACCGCCCTGCGCCCAAACTCACGGAGTTGGAAACAACTCCTTCTGTGTTTGAGACAGGGATTAAAGTTGTTGACCTGCTGACTCCCTATCGTCGCGGTGGTAAAATAGGTCTGTTTGGCGGTGCTGGTGTAGGCAAAACCGTCATCATGATGGAATTAATCAACAACATCGCTACAGAACACGGTGGTGTATCAGTGTTCGGTGGCGTGGGTGAGCGTACTCGTGAAGGAAACGACCTCTACAACGAAATGATTGAATCTGGGGTAATCAATAAGGATAACCCCAGCGAATCAAAAATTGCTCTCGTATACGGTCAAATGAACGAGCCACCCGGAGCAAGAATGCGGGTTGGTCTGTCTGCTCTGACAATGGCAGAATACTTCCGGGATGTGAACAAGCAGGACGTACTTCTGTTTATTGACAATATCTTCCGGTTCGTACAAGCAGGTTCGGAAGTATCAGCTCTATTAGGACGGATGCCTTCTGCGGTAGGATATCAACCGACTCTGGGAACTGACGTAGGTGATTTGCAAGAGCGCATCACCTCTACCACCGAAGGATCTATTACCTCCATTCAAGCGGTGTATGTACCAGCGGACGACCTCACTGACCCCGCACCTGCTACCACCTTCGCTCACTTGGATGGTACTACAGTACTATCACGGGGCTTGGCATCCAAGGGAATTTATCCAGCGGTAGATCCCCTGGGTTCTACCTCAACAATGTTGCAACCCAATATTGTAGGTGACGAGCACTACAGTACCGCTCGTGCTGTACAATCCACTCTTCAGCGTTACAAGGAACTCCAAGACATCATCGCAATTCTTGGTTTGGATGAACTGTCTGAAGATGACCGTCTCACCGTAGCACGTGCTCGCAAAGTTGAGCGTTTCTTGTCCCAACCCTTCTTCGTAGCAGAAGTATTCACCGGTTCCCCTGGTAAGTACGTGAAGTTGGAAGACACTATCAAAGGCTTCCAGAAGATTCTGTCTGGTGAGTTGGATGACCTACCAGAACAAGCGTTCTACATGGTCGGCAACATTGACGAAGCGATCGCCAAAGCCGAAAAGCTCAAGGGTTAATTAGTTAATAGTTAGTAGTTAGTAGTTAGTGGTTAGTGGTAATAACAACTAACAGCTAACAACTAACAACTAACAACTGACGCAGAACAAAGGACAAATGACATTAACTGTTCGTGTAATCTCCCCAGACAAAACAGTGTGGGATGCGGCTGCGGAAGAGGTTGTTTTACCCAGCACTACCGGTCAGCTAGGTATCCTTAGTGGACACGCGCCACTGTTAACAGCCCTAGATACAGGTGTTATGCGCGTACGTCCAAACAAAAATCAGGATTGGGTCGCGATCGCCCTTATGGGTGGTTTCGCCGAAGTTGAACAAGATGAAGTGACGATTCTAGTTAACGGTGCTGAACGTGGCGAAGCGATTAATATCGACGAAGCCCGTAAAGCTTTTAACGAAGCCGAAACCCGTTTAAATCGAGTACAACAAGGCGATCGTCAAGCCCAAATCCAAGCCAACCAAGCTTACAAACGTGCTCGTGCTCGTTTTCAAGCCGCTGGCGGGATGATCTAATTGACCTGATCCGACAGACAAATCGGTTAAGTTTCATATTTACTCTATAGTAGTCAGTCATAAACTGTGTACACCCGCAGGTATGATTGACTACTCGTCATTTGGGTATAAGGTATGAGGTGTAGTTAAGCCCTAAATTAAAATTTGGGCGATCATGCGATCAACCCGTTAAAACGGGTTAAAAGCCATATTTAGTCAGATAAATTTGACTTCAGCTTTAGATGGGTGAAATTTATTTCTGGGCTGTTAATCGAGTAGTATTGATTCCTGATAGTGAGATTGAAATGAGTACAATTCCCTCGGCTGGTGCGATCGGTCAAAACGTCAACAAGGTTGCTAGCGCCATTCACATTCGACGTGTAATCTTAATTTGATAATCATCCCGAATTTTCTTGAGAGGAAATTGCACAAACTTTGCCTCGCCTGTCAATTTCCAGTCACATAAGAGCAGCAAATGCGATGCAAACACTTTAGTCACCATCATTGCCAACTGCGCTCCTAAGCATGCATGTACGCCACCACCATTGGTTAAGCAAGTTAAAGATAAAACTATCTGGGTGCTGCGCTTCAATTCTGTAGAAATTTAAAACCTTTGTAGGAAAATCATTTAAGTTAAAAGTAACAATAATATTAGCACGGCAATGAATTGCGGCGGCGAGGATATGAATTAGTAACCCATATCGAGTTCTTGCGCTTGAGCAGCAAGTTCATCAAGGGCTTTCATTCTTTCAGAATCTTGACGGTTTTTGTATTCAATGACATCTTCATAAGATATTGTGCGGAGGTTTCCTTGAACTTTGTAGGGAATTTGTCCTGCATCAAGTAAACTCCACACATAATCCTTAGAAACACCTAAAATATCTGCTGTATGAGAAATATTTAGCTCCTTCGGGATTGCAGTTACTTTTACAGTATTACCCTGACCTATAATTGCTAAAACCTCAATCAGTAAATCGAGAGCAGGAGCAGGTATAGTTACTTTCTGCCCTTGAGTTTCATTTTCCATAACCTCTATATTGTAGTAGGTTTGGTCTTTTGGCAAGGATGCCAAAACTTTATGACTTGCTTTTGCAACAGCTGCTTGCTCTTGCGTAGGTAGAGTGTTTTTTGGCGTTTGATGGGTAGAGATTGTCATCTAAATGTATTACTAAGGTATGGTTATCTGATATTACGTATAATAGCGTATTGCCTATTTGCCTACCCACGCAAATCATTCCACAGAATCAAACCGGATTCCTATAATCAATTTATAATTTTTAATTAAAATTTTGATGACAAATTTCCTGCACATCAGACTAAACTTTATTTAAAGAATTGTTAAGCTAACTCTCATAATTCGTTAATTTACAGAGAGAATATATGGAAATGATTAAGTTTTGACCTATCATAACTATGACACTGGCTGATACTGAGTATATGGAATACTCTCAGAGTCAGGTTTGGCAATAAAACTGAGAATGCTTATTAAAAATTTACATTGTCAGAAAAGGTTTACAAATATAGTGTAAAGAATTGGCAGCATAAGGAAAATACAGTCAACAATAACCATAGCTAAAGCTAGAGTTTCGCTAACCTATGCAGCCAATTCGCACTTTTAACGTATCTCCATCGCTACCGTCGCGGCTTGAACCACTGCGGAAGCTCGCCTACAATCTGCATTGGGATTGGAATGTTGAGACCAAAGACTTATTTCGTCGCTTAGACCCCGATCTATGGGAATCTAGCCGTCACAATCCAGTTTTGATGCTCGGTACCATTAGCCAAGGGAGGTTAATGGAAGTTGTGGAAGATGAAGGCTTCCTCGCACAAATGGATCGAGCCGCCCGTCAGTTAGAGGATTATTTACAAGAGCGCACTTGGTATCAAAAAACTAGGGATAAGGAACAGGGTCATCTTCCCACTCCCCACTCCCCACTCCCCACTCCCCAATTCCCGGAATGTTATGCCTACTTTTCGGCAGAATTTGGGCTTGTAGATTGTTTACCTATCTACTCTGGTGGTTTGGGCGTTCTCGCTGGGGATCATCTCAAATCAGCTAGTGACTTGGGACTCCCTTTGGTTGGTGTGGGCTTGCTCTATCAGCAAGGCTACTTTGCTCAGTATCTGAATGCTGATGGTTGGCAGCAAGAACGCTATCCCATCAACGACTTCTATAATATGCCCTTGCACCTGGAACGCAATCCTGACGGTTCAGAACTCCGGATAGAGGTTGATTATCCAGGGCGCACTGTATACGCTAGAGTTTGGCGCGTACAGGTAGGAAGGGTGCCACTGTATATGTTGGATACCAACATTGAACCCAATAACCCTTACGACCACGACATCACAGACCAGCTTTATGGTGGGGATATCGATATGCGTATCCACCAAGAGATGATGCTGGGGATCGGTGGTGTGCGAATGCTCAAAGCACTGGGGTATGAAGTCACCGCTTACCATATGAATGAAGGTCATGCGGCTTTTTCCGCCTTGGAACGTATCCGTATGCTCATTCAAGAAAAAGGGCTGAGTTATGCTGCAGCTAAGCAGGTAGTGTCTTCCAGTAATCTCTTTACCACTCACACGCCAGTTCCAGCGGGAATTGACTTGTTCCCTCCAGACAAAGTTTTGCACTATCTGGGACACTACGCTGATACTTTTGACTTACCTAAAGACCACTTTTTGGCGTTGGGACGGGAAAATGCTGGAGATTTATCTGCTCCTTTTAGTATGGCAGTACTGGCGCTGAAAACGGCGACGTTTTCTAACGGTGTTGCACAGCTACACGGTTCGGTGTCGCGACAGATGTTTAAGGGTTTGTGGCCAAATTTACCAGTAGAGGAAGTCCCGATTACTGCCATTACAAACGGTGTCCACGCCCGTAGTTGTGTTGCTAAATCGACTCAGGAGTTGTACGATCGCTACTTAGGACCAAGCTGGTCAGCAGCATCCCCTGATAATCCTATGTGGGACAGAATGGATGCTATCCCCGATGAGGAGTTGTGGCGCAACCACGAACGCTGTCGTCTAGACATGGTTATGTGCGTGCGGGAGCGTTTAGTGAAGCATTTACAAGATAGAGGTGCTTCTCCTGCAGAAATTGCCCAAGCACAAGAAGTTCTAGACCCCAAAGTTTTAACCATCGGCTTTGCCCGTCGTTTTGCTACCTACAAACGTGCTACACTTTGGATGCGCGATATTGAAAGGGTAAGACGAATTTTATTGGCGAATAAAGACCGCAAGGTACAATTCGTTATCTCTGGTAAGGCTCACCCCAAAGATATTCCGGGGAAAGAACTTATCCGCGATATCAATCGCTTTATCCACGAACAGAAGTTGGAGAAGCACGTCGTATTTGTTCCTAACTACGACATTTATATCGCCCGGTTGATGGTTGCGGGTTGCGATGTGTGGTTAAATAACCCACGGCGTCCACGGGAAGCTTCTGGTACTAGCGGGATGAAGGCAGCTATGAATGGTTTGCCGAATTTAAGTGTGCTTGATGGTTGGTGGGATGAAGCTGATTATGTCCGCACAGGTTGGGCGATCGGACATGGGGAAATGTATGACGATCCCAATTTCCAAGATCAAGTAGAAGCAAACGCTTTGTACGAATTGCTGGAAAAGGAAGTTGTCCCTCTGTTTTACGATCGCGATATTGATGGCTTACCCCGTCGCTGGGTTGCGAAAATGAAAGACGCTATCCGGTTGAACTGTCCGTTCTTTAATACAGCGCGGATGGTGGGAGACTATGCGCTGCGGGGTTATTTCCCAGCTAGCGATCGCTATCATACCTTGAGAGCTGATAACTACGCACCAGCAATAGAATTAGCTAATTGGAAACAGAATCTGACTGCACACTGGTACGATATCAAAATTAAGGATATTGATGTATCCTTGGGACCGGATATTGAGGTGAATCAAACTGTGAGTGTCAAAGCTAAAGTAGATTTGGCAACATTGACAAACAAAGACGTGCAGTTGGAACTCTATCAAGGTTCTATTGATGCTAACGGGGAGATTGTGAACGGTGTCCCTGTGGTGATGGATTACCAGGGTGAGGATAAGGAGGGTTTGAGCATTTACACAGCTGATGTTATATATACGACTTCAGGTTTGCAAGGCTTGTCTTTGCGTGTATTGCCAAATCATACACACCTTTCCAGTTCTTACGAACCACGCTTGATTGTTTGGGCGCAGTAAGCTATTAGCTTTCAGCCGTCAGCTATCAGCTAATTGCTGACGGCTGATGGCTTGAAGGAATGATTATGTAACCTGTGGTGCGATCGCCTAGTACGATGTTACGTTGTTCGCCCCAGTACCACCAGTAAGCTGCGACGTAAGCACAGATGAGGCTATCGAGTTTGTCTTCGGCTTCTTTGAGGGCTGCTCCTGTAGTGGGGATTTCGGAGAGGAATGAACCGCAGAGGCGCAGAGGACACAGAGGAGGATGGAGAGAGGGTAGTGTTTGTGTGATGTGATTGTAAAGTTTAAGAAGTTCTAAGCGGCGATCGTTGAGGCGTCCTTTTTTGTATTTGAGGATTTTTTCTAAGTTGAATAGATGAACGATGGCGGGATGGGGAAAAACTTCGATTTGGTGTCTTCCGGGTTTTTGCGGTTCGATAGTTGGTGCGTGGGCGAAACCACGGGCTTCTAATTCTAAGCCAAATTGTACTGTTCTTTCTGCAAAGGGTAAACCGAGATTGGCTGGGTAGCATCCCGCGTGGTATTTGCCAAAGTGTTTGTGGGTGAGTTTGTCAGGTAGGCGGCTTCCAGTGGTGTTGGGGATGAGGGTAGGTGCGTCTACGGCGATGAGGGCGGATTCTTCTGGTTGTACGCACTTATCAATCCAGGAGAGAACTTCTGTAATGGATTCTTTGCGCTCTAAATCTTGTATTTGTAGTTTTCCGTCTGTGAGTTCTAGATAGCATAAGCCGCTTGGTTGTGATTTCCAGCCTAGATCGATTCCAAGAAATTTCATTATGTTTCAATATCGTTGGTGTTAGAGGTTGCGGGGAGCGTAAAAACCCGGTATCTCTAAGATACCGGGTTTCTAAATAACTGCTTAACACCAACTGTATGTATTTATTATGGATAGGACTCCTATTGATTTTTGAATAAAACTCGGTACACCTGAATCTTCTAAAATCCTATTGCCTATTACCCATTGCCTACCTACACGTGAAAAATACAGAGATACATATCTTCTGTTATGTGGAAAATACATAACAATATTATGAGAAAATTTCATGAATTAACGCAGATAACAATTTAGGTAATTTTGACGTTTCTTTTTTGCTTAAGAATAGGCGAATATCAAATTGTGTTTGTTTTGAAACAATCTTCACATGAAGTGATTGAATCTTTGAATACAAAAAGATAAATCTATTTCAGGTAACTTTTCAAGAATCACACGTGCATCTGCTTATCCTTTCCTCTCATAAACTTTGTGTAAGCTAGTTCTGTTATTGACTGGAATTTTATGTAACAAGATTTTCTTAATAAATAGGAATAATATTATGTTCGCTTAATAACTTATGAAAAAAAATGTTTGTAGTTGCGCTTTAGCACATGCATCGCAACTACAAACTTAGTGTAAGTGTTTATCCGAACATTAAAAAACTGTACTTAATGCTTGCTTGAAGCACGCTTTAAGAAGATTGTGCTGCTTTTGAAGCAACTAACATTGCCATTTATGAAAGCCTTCTCTCATGTTTTGATTAAAACAAATGAAAAAAAAACGTTATAACGCTTCAAAAAAAAACTCAATCAAACGAGTTCATAATACATCTGAATCTCACAGCTTAAATGGTATCAACTCATATCAATCAAACACTATCAGTCTACTAGTAGGTGGTCTTTTTCTATTTGCACTTTTCAGTGCAATAGCTCTACCAGGACTAATACAGGGAGTTCAAGAAGAAGCCGAGTCATCTGAGAATTCTCCATTTTTCTCAACAGTTATACCCTCGATCCAAAATTCTAATATTTGCCGGAAAACTGGAAGAAAATGGAAGAATGGCAAGTGTTGGGACGGCGAACACAACCCAAATTTCTGAAATCTGTTTGTAACGGATTTACTAGCGGATAAGTCAATTCGTTATCCCCACAAATAACCTATTCGCTGCATCTGTGACATCATCCGTTGTCACTTTCTTTGGTTTCATCAACTCCTCCAATTGTTCCTGCAATTGCGCCTTGACTTGGTGGCGGAATTTGAAGAAGTGTTCGCCCAAACTTAGAGCAACTATGTAGCTTTCAAGTAGGTTTGGTTTGTGGAGGGCGATCGCAAGCAAATTCCTCCAGAAGAGAAACCGAGTTGAGCGAACAACACCCTGTCGCCAGCAAACGATTGGGAATAAACGCAATTCGTGCCAAGTTGTACGATGTTTATGTTTTGGACGCTGATTATTCATCATCATGAAGTGACGGTAAGTCCGTTGTAAATAAGGTAGCGGTTCATATAGATTCCAGAAGCATTCAATAAATTCCCCGACAATTTCTTCTACAGGTCGTGTTGGCTTAAAATTCATGATTGAGCCTTGATAAACTGTGGCTAATCCATCCAACAAGCGACCTTCTTGCTTGAGACGACTCCACATTGTTGTATTGTGCAATGCGTGGAGCAAGCTCAGATGCGCTTGCGGAATACCTGTATCTTCAATAAACTGCTGAATGCGTTTACCTGCTCCAGGACGTTCGTTATCAAAGCCAATGATAAAGCCCGCCATAATTTCCAGTCCTGCTTGTGTAATCTTATGGCAAGATTCAATCAAAGATTGACGAGTATTTTGTTCTTTGTGAATTCCCGTTAAGCTTTCTATATCTGGTGTTTCAATCCCCATGAATACCATAGCGAAGCCAGCCTTCACCATCAGCTCTATCAACTCATCATCTTCTGCAAGATTCAACGATGCTTCTGTCAAAAGAATAAATGGGTACTGACGTTCTTGCATCCAGGGAATCAGCGCCCTTAGGAAAACTTTAGCATTGCGTTTGTTACCAATAAAGTTGTCGTCTACGATAAACACCAATCTTTGCCAACCCATTTCATACAAAACTTGCAATTCAGCCAGTATTTGCTCTGGTGTTTTCGTGCGGGGTTTGCGCCCAAATAAGTTGATAATGTCGCAAAATTCACATTGGAAGGGACAGCCCCGTGAGAACTGTACTGTAACAGCCAAATAAGCGTCTAAATCCAGCAAGTCGAAGCGGGGTATCGGTGTTTGAGTCACATCAGGTTTTTCTGTAGCGCGGAAAACACCGCTTTCTTCTCCCCGCGCTAAAGCGTCTAAAAACATGGGGATGGTACATTCCCCTTCATCTAATATAAGATAGTGTGCTCCTGCTTCTAAAGCAAATTCCGGAACTGAGGTGGGGAAGGGACCGCCAACAGCAACTTTCTTTCCTAGTGCAACACCTTTTTGGATTAATTCTCGGAAATCCTGTTTTTGGATGATCATGGCAGAGATGATAACCAAATCGCACCAGTTCCAATCGTCTTCTGTTTCCCAACGAACATTCCGGTCTACCAAGCGTAATTCCCAATCAGCAGGTAACAGTGCAGCGACTGTGATTAATCCTAAGGGTGGATTTGTGGAGCGTAAACCTGCTAAGTCGAGTGTTTCTTGGTAAGACCAGAAGGAATTAGGCATTATTGGCCAGAGTAGTAAAGCTTTCATAGCACAAGTACCCCGGAATTTTGTAATAATTACTCCAAGGTTACTGCTAATTTTTCTTAGAAAACCTTACAGTTTATCTATTTTTTTTACTTTTTGTAAAGAGTTAGTAGATAGTGGATAGTTGTTAGTTGTTAGTAAGCTAACTATCTACCAACCACTATCCACTAACCACTAACCACTAACTACCAACCACTATCCACTAACCACTATCCACTAACTAATGTCAAAATGAAATGTGTTTTGCAATTGCTACTTGACATAGCTTAGAAAGTAAAATGGGCAGGCAACGAGTTTTCTCAGGAGTTCAACCAACAGGTAATTTACATTTGGGTAACTACTTAGGTGCTATTCGCAACTGGGTGGAAATTCAACATCAGTATGATAATTTTTTCTGTGTGGTAGACTTACACGCAATTACTGTACCGCATAATCCAGCGGCGCTAGCATCGGATAGCTACACGATCGCAGCTCTCTACCTTGCGTGTGGCATTGATTTAAACTGCTCGACCATCTTTATACAATCTCACGTTCCTGCCCACAGTGAACTGACTTGGTTGCTGAACTGTATCACACCTCTCAACTGGCTGGAAGATATGATCCAGTTTAAGGAAAAGGCAGTTAAGCAGGGCGAAAATGTGAATACGGGTTTGTTGGACTACCCCGTACTGATGGCATCTGATATCCTACTGTATAAAGCAGATAAAGTTCCCGTGGGTGAAGACCAAAAGCAACACTTAGAACTAACGCGAGATATTGTCAATAGGTTTAATTACCAATTTGCACAACCGGAACAACCTGTGCTCAAGTTACCAGAACCCATGATTCGTAAAGATGGTGCAAGGGTGATGAGTTTGACGGATGGTACGAAGAAGATGTCGAAGTCAGATCCGTCAGAATTGAGTCGGATTAATTTGTTAGATACACCAGATGAAATTACGAAGAAGATTAAGCGCTGTAAAACTGACCCCATTCGCGGTTTGGAGTTTGACAATCCAGAACGTCCTGAATGTAATAATTTGTTAAGTCTTTATATGCTCCTTTCTGGTAAATCAAAAGAAGAGGTAGCTGCAGAGTGCAAGGATATGGGTTGGGGTCAATTTAAGCCTTTGTTGATGGAGACTGCGATCGCCGCTCTCAAACCCATCCAAGACAAGTATCAAGCCATCATGGATGACAAGGGCTATCTGGAGTCTGTACTCCGCGAAGGAAAGCAAAAAGCAGAAGCAGTTGCTAACCAAACCCTTGCAGAAGTTAAAGCTGCCATGGGCTACTCAGTACCACTGTAGCAATTTTAAATTTGAGATTTGGGATTTTAGGTTGAAAATAAATCTAAGGTCTAAAATCCAAATCTTATGTACGATACCTTGAAAATCCCTTCCTTGAATTCGTTCCGCAAAGCGGTACACGCAGGCGAATTCTTAATTACCGCCGAGGTTGCACCACCAAAAGGAGGTAATCCAGAACACATGCTCCAAATGGCGGCGACCCTTAAGGGGAGGGTTCATGCTGTCAATATCACAGATGGTAGCCGCGCTGTGTTGCGGATGTGTTCGTTAGTCGCATCGGCTATACTGTTACAACACGGAATTGAGCCGATTTGCCAGATGGCGTGTCGCGATCGCAACCGGATTGGATTGCAAGCCGACCTCATGGGCGCTCATGCTTTAGGTATCTATAATATACTCGCTTTAACTGGCGACCCCGTCAAAGCAGGAGACCATCCCGACGCCAAAGGTGTCTTTGATTGTGAATCCGTGCGTATGTTGCAAATGATTCAGAAATTAAACCACGGCGTTGACTGCAACGAGAAACCTCTAACAGACGGGGCGTTGGACTTGTTCCCCGGTGCAGCTGTTGACCCGCAATGTGCTAGTTGGTCAGGATTGCAAAGCCGATTTGAACGCAAAATTCAAGCAGGGGCGCAGTTTTTTCAAAGTCAATTAATTACAGATTTTGAACGGCTAGAAAAGTTTATGGACAAAATAGCCGCAGGTTCAGACAAACCGATTTTAGCAGGAATTTTTCTGTTAAAATCTGCCAAAAACGCACAGTTTATTAATAGATGTGTACCAGGTGTTAATATTCCTGACCACATCATTGACAGATTAGCACAAGCAAAAGACCCCTTAGAAGAAGGGATGAAAATTGCTGCAGAACAAGTACAGATAGCACGTCAATTATGTCAAGGTGTCCACATGATGGCGGTGAAAAAAGAAGATTTAATCCCCCAGATTTTGGATATGGCTGGAGTTAAAGCCCTGAATTAAAATTCGGGCTTAAAGCTCAAACCCGTTAAAACGGGTTAAAAATGAAATATCAGATTTATCTGACTTAAGCTAAAAACAAGAAATTTATTTCTTGGCTTAAAACCAATGCAGTATTGAAGCCACTATTAAAGAGTGTGGTAAATACTACCGCAGTTGAAATCAGTACTAGCTATAAGTCGATAGCTATCAGCCTTATGGTGAGGGTGCCAGACTCAGACATGGTACTGATAACTGTTAACAGTTAACAAGATTTGGGATTTGTGACGGAGGAATCTGTCCAATCCCGATTTTTTAAACAATGGTTAAACGTTAGGGGAAAACTGAGAGCGATCGCGATGATTCGCGAACAAGGAGTTTCGACAATGGCAAATTTAAAGAACTATAATACGGAATAATGGTTATTTCAGATGAGTAGGGGCTCTCGGCCGTTCGCCCTTACAACTTGAAACAGGTACGGCGATCGAGCTTGTGAAGTGGAAAAATCAAAGCTTCAGATGCTAGAAATGGCTGCTGCATATTTGATAATTTCTGTCAATGCGTAAGTCCTAACACATTGAATTCTAGTCGGGACAAGGGTTTCAGGGCAAATTTTTGTGTAATTAATTTTGTCTTACTACTGTATATAAAATAAATATAAAAGGACTTGTTTTCAGTAAAAATACTGTTAGAAAAAGCAAGTTGCTGCATTTAAACTGGTTTGTTGAAGGTTGATGGTGCTGACAACTCTGTTGAAATAGCGCACTTCTGCCCCAAGTTAATATCTATCTGAGTAATCGAACATCCTATCAAAGGAATTTATTCAAGCAGTATATATAGGCTATAAACTAGGCGCAGCTTTGTTGATGGTTTATTGCACTTGCGATCTCGATACATACTTCATTTACCAAAGGAGTCATGGTGAGTACTCAAGCAGTTTCTTCCTCATCAGGGCGTAGTGGCTCTGATGATTTTAGTGCAACTTTTTGGCTGTTCTGGCAAGCAGTCTGAGTCGGTAATGGTTGCGGCGACTTCTGAAGTCAATAATCTGTAGGAGATGAAGATGAGGAAAAGCTTTTTCAAGTCCAAATTTCCTCTCAACCGAAAAATTCATCAGTTGACAAAAAACAAAAAACCACTATTTACCGTAAAGGCTGAAAGCTTGATTGCTCGTAAAATGGCGAAGGTATTGACTCGAAAAATTCAGATATTAACCTCGGCAAGCGTATTAAAGAAGAGGTAGGACGAAAGGCATCAACTTAAAAATCGACTGTAGAGCACACCAAACCCCAACTGTTGATTCTTGCTTATGACGTTTTATCCCGAAACACAACGTGGTTTGCCAACGATGACCCGGAAGAATGGTACTATGATACCGAACTCTGGAAAATATGTACTGCCTCGGCTTCAGCGCCAACGTTTTTCCCTCCTTACCAACTCCCCTATTTCGGGGCATCTCTTCCTCTCATTGATGGTGGGGTAGCTGCTAATAACCCAGAGTTGGCTGCGATCGCTCATGCTTTATCTATGATGACAGAGGACAAAACTAATCCGAAAATAGAACAAATTGCGGTTCTTTCGATTGGCACAGGTCGAACAACTTGTCCTTATACTTATGATCAAATCAAAAAATGGGGAGTTCTAAAGTGGGTAGAGCATCTTCCCAATATTTTTCTAGATCCAGGTGCGGAAAATTCTGAATATATTGCTCGTCGCATCTTTATGAGAATATGCAATCAAAATTATCTGCGTTTGGATTTCGATCTCAACGAGCGGTTTGAATCTGACTGGCAACCCGGTAAGCCGCGTAACTTGCTAAAAAAACCCTATAACAAATACATTTACCAAAAGACGCAGCAAAAGAAAAAAATCTGCGAAGAGATTGACAATCCTGAAAATTGTCAAGCCCTGATAGAGGCTGCCGAATGTTATCTTGAAAAAGGAGAAATAATCGATTACCCGAGCAAAGGAAATAAGGTTTCAGTTCCAGTTCAAGATGCCATTCAAAAGTTTATCGAGTGTCATTAAGTGTGATCGCCATCTTTTAGGTTGGGTTGAAGTATAGAATTGAACAAAAAGTAACTCATCAATACCCCATTGCCAAGCCCCCTCAACTTACAGATGAAAAAGTGTCTAGAAAATGGTAAGAATAGACACAAATATCCTCAAACTCACCCATGAACCAAGTTGATTTAGCTTTTACCCCAGCCTTAGAACAGGCGCAGTTGATTCGTCGCCGGGAAGTGTCGCCATTGGAACTGGTACAAATTTACTTAGAACGCATTCAACGGCTGAATCCCCAATTAGGGAGTTATTTTACGGTAACGGCAGAACAAGCGATCACAGATGCTCAAGCAAAAATGGAAATGCTCGCAAGTGCAGAGGAACTCCCGCCATTTTTTGGCGTACCCATTTCTATCAAAGACCTCAACCCCGTTGCAGGTGTCCCCTGTACCTACGGACATCCAGCATTGCTTAACAATATCCCTAACTATGATGATGGTGTAGTGACAAAGATTAAACAAGCTGGGTTTATTCTTTTGGGTAAAACAGCCACTTCAGAACTAGGTTCTTTTCCTTATGTCGAACCTACGGGATTTCCCCCAACAAGAAATCCGTGGAATTTGGAATATACAGCAGGGGGTTCCAGTGGTGGCGCAGCAGCAGCTGTTGCAGGGGGTTTATGTCCTATAGCCCAAGGTTCTGATGGCGGTGGTTCGGTTCGCGGTCCTGCGGCTTGTTGTGGTTTGGTGGGAATCAAGCCAGCACGGGGAAGGGTGACTCATGCGCCAGTGGGTGATTATCTCAATGGGATTTCAACAAATGGTCCAATCGCCCGTACTGTGGCTGATGCAGCTGCTTTATTGGATGTCATGTCTGGTTACGTTACAGGTGACCCCTACTGGTTACCCGATCCAAATCCATCATTTTTAGCAGCGACCCAAATAAAACCTGGTGCTTTGCGGATAGCATATTCCACTAAGGTTCCACCCCTAGGAGAAGCTGACACTAACTGTAAGCAAGGTGTTATGCAAACAGTGCAGTTACTCGCACAAATGGGTCATATGGTTGAAGAGAAATGTCCGGACTTTAGTGGAATGGTTGAGCCATTTAAACGTGTTTGGCAAAGTGTACCAGCGACATCCAGTATTCCGATTGAGATTTTGCATCCCTTTAATCGCTTCTTGTTTGAAAGCACTGGTTCTGCTGGTGACTATTTAAAAGCAGTTTATCAAATGCAAGCGGTGGCGAGAGAAATAGTAGCGTTTTTCAATACAGTAGATGTGCTTGTATTGCCAGTTTACCTGCATTCTCCTATCCGAGTTGGACAATGGGCAGATTTAAGTCCAGAAGAACTATTTCAACAGATTATTAACTGGGTTGCACCTTGTCCTCCAGCGAATGCGACCGGACTACCTGCGATCGCACTTCCTATGGGTTTCGATAGCAATGGTGTCCCGATAAGCGTACAGTTAGTAGGAGGCCCCGCTGCAGAAGCCACTCTTATTAGCCTAGCCGCGCAAATAGAAGCCGCACAACCTTGGATTCAACATCGACCTGAATCAGTTATCAGTTAACTGAAATGTTTGTGAATGTAGAAGTCATAGGAATTTTTAACCGCAGATGAACGCAGATGAACGCAGATAATAATTTTTGAATTGATAGCTATTAACGAGCAATGGCGTAGAGATTGCATTGTCAAAATGGCTTCAGCCAAAACGCAATCAAATTTTCCTGGTATTTTATCTAAATGGAAAATATCTCCTTCAATAATTTCGATTTGATTTTCTAAGCCAGCGTTGCGGATATTTACACGCGCACGAGCAACACTGTCTGGATTTTTTTCTACACCTACCACTTTGACTTTGTAGCGTTTTGCTAGGGATATTGCACTATAGCCAAAACTGGAAGCTAACTCTAAAACAGTATCCCCTGGTTTAAAATCAGCCCATTGCAATAGTTGTTCTGTTGCTGTTCGACCACCAGGGCGAAGATATTTTTTACCAGCAGCGGCTAGGACTTGATGTCCACTAGCGGTTTGGAAATTAAGGGTAGCGTTAGTCATCTCTTTGACCCCCTGAATTCTTGTTATCCCTAATGTGCCAAGAATTTCTTCTTTTGTCTTTGAGGTAGCTCAATGTTGTTAGCGATCCAATACTGCGTAGGAGTTGCGAGAATTAGAAACCCGGTATCTTGGAGATACCGGGTTTCTCGATTTCCAGATGAATTATTCATCAAATGCGATCGCCCGCGAATCATCATCTTCCGTTTAATTTTCGAGAGAGGATGGAGGTAAGGGAAATAAATTCTCAACACATCAAAAAAGTTACTGACATCCCCACACCTTAACTTGCACCCTTACACCCTACACCCCTTACTCCCGACTGTACTGACTCATATTCGTGACTGGAATTTTTGTTTCCAGTGTCGGAGATGTTTGGCTTTGTTGAAAGCGAACTTTTTCGGTGATGCTATCAGCTTGACGGCATTGGTAGGCTACAGAGGATAAATTCAGGAACGCCCCTGGACGGTCTCCCTCTCCTAAATCTGATAGTGCCCGCCCTACACCGTCTAAGCAGACGCTCATTGTTACAACCTCAGAATTTTTCTGATTGAGTTGTAAGCGGAGATGTTGGATTTGTTGCTCACTATTCTTTAGCTGGCTCTGTGCTTTTAGAAGCTCTTGTTGAGTGTTTTTTAACTCAAGCGTGAGACGATCTAAGTCCTTTTGTAGGACATATCCAGACAATGTCAAGACCACACCGATACCAACAGCACTAAAACATAGCCGAAAAGAGTTGTTCATAATAGGGATGTCCTTATTCAGACATAAGATATTTTTTAACTCATAATTGCAAGTATAAAAAGCTTATTTCTCTACAATTTTGTCTAAATCACGACATGGTGACATGAAAGCGGACCAATTCGAGGATATTGGTGTTGAATCCAACCATTGCCCATCCTGTAAATAAAGGGCTTTTAGCAATGTATTAACAGTATCTTTGAACCTGGGAATGAGTCTAAGAGGATGTTTGAAAAGTGGTTTGTTGTAATTTCAAGCACTGGTTGATCCC